>JACPGN010000235.1 GCA_016182435.1 Lentisphaerota bacterium
CAGAGCGTGGGCCTGCGGGCCTACGGCCAGCAGGACCCGCTCGTGGAATACAAGCGCGAGGCCTTCACCATGTTTTCCTCGCTCATGGACACGATTAAGAGCGAGGTGGTTACCCGGATTTTCCGTTCCACAACCTCGCTCAAGGGCTATGAGCGGCTGATGGCCGCCATGCCGGTGCGCCTGGTTCATAATGAAGTGGCGGCCCTCGGCGTCCGTCAGCCCTCGGGTAGGGACCAGGCGACACCCGGCGGAGATCAGGGGATTAGCGGCGAAGCGGTCACCGTTCGCCGGGAAGTCGCCAAGGTTGGACGCAACGCGCCCTGCCCCTGCGGCAGCGGCAAGAAATTCAAGAAATGCTGTGGCCGGTAATGGCTACTCAAGTTCACAGTTCACGGTTCACAGTTAAAAGTTCAAAGAACATTATTGCCTGAAAATTGCACGCCTTCGTGCAATTTTCAGGTCTTAAGAAATATGAAAAACGCAAATCATTCAACCGTGAACTGTGAACTGTGAACCCAACTACGCTGAGTAGTTGCCATATTTCCAGGACAACTTTATCGCGCGGCCTAGCAGCGATGCTCTCCGGAGCGCTCCTCTTCGCGGCTTTTCCCCCGCTGGAGTTCCCGGCCCTGGCCTGGGTAGCCCTGGCGCCGCTCGTGGCGCTCAGCGCTTCGGCTACTCCGCGGACCGCGTTCCGCTTTGGGCTTATGGCCGGGCTGGTATTCTGGCTCATGTCCCTGGCCTGGCTGACGCGCGTAACCTTGCTCGGCTGGCTGTTGCTCAGTTTGTATTGTGCGCTCTTTATCGCATGCTTTGCGCTGAGCGTTTCCTGGTGGCTCGCGCGCAGGGGTCTGGCGCCTTGCTGGGGAAATACGATAACAATACTTATCATTCCGGCGGTGTGGGTCGGCTGGGAATACCTGCGCGGCACACTCTTCTCCGGATTTCCCTGGAATACAATCGGGGTCAGCCAGTATGCCAATTTGCCCCTGATTCAAGTCGCCCAGCTTGGCGGGGTTTATCTCGTTTCCTATCTGGTGGTCCTGGTCAACGCGGCCCTGGCGCTCGCCCTCATTCAATTTGCGCGCTTTCCGGCGCTTATGCGCTGGAGAGCGCCTCGTGAACTGCTCATTGCTTTGCCGCTGGTCGCTGCGGCGTTGTGGTTTGGCGAGTTGGCCCTGCGAGCTCCCAGCGCCGCAACTGATACTCTCAAAATCGCCGCTGTGCAGGTTAATATCCCCCAGCTTGAAAAGTGGTCGGAGGCCTGGACCAGCGAAATCAATGAGCGCTTGCGCCGAACCAGCCGCCTGGCGATCCAGCATGACGCGCCCGAGCTGATTGTCTGGCCGGAAACCGCCGTGCCGGACTTTGTCCGCACCAGCCCGGAAAGCCAGGGAACAATCGCCGACGTGCTCCAGCTTGGGGTCCCGGTGCTGATGGGTTCGATGGACTTTGACGATACCGGTTCAGCCATGCGCTATTTTAACAGCGCCTTTCTTTACCGGCCGGGCCAAGCCGCTCCGCAAACCTATGCCAAGCGGCGCCTGGTGCTGTTCGGCGAATACATTCCCTTCGAGCAGTGGATTCCGTTCCTGCGCGTGCTGACGCCGGTAGAGGAAAGTTTTACCGCGGGAAAAGAAGCAACGGTGTTTCAACTGGCGGGCAGGGCCTTTGCGGTGCTGATTTGTTTTGAGGATACGGTCGCCGCTCTGGCCCGCTCCAGCGTGCGCGCCGGCGCCCGGCTGCTGATCAATCAGACCAACGACGCTTGGTTCGACCCCTCCTGGGCCTCGCGCCAGCACATGGCGCATTGCGTTTTCCGCTGCGTGGAGAATTCGGTAAGCGCCGTGCGCGCAACTAATACCGGCATCACCTGCTTTATTGACAGCAAGGGGCGCATTGTCAGCCGCTTGGGGGTTGCTCAAGGCCGTTTGCCGTCTCCCGCTTACCTGGCCGGCAGCGTGGCTCTGCCACCGGCGGATGGGCCGAGGACGTTTTACACTCGGCATGGCGATCTCCTGGGCTTAAGTTGCGCCGCGTTTACCCTGACCTTGGCCGCGGCCATGCTGTGGGGGCGGTGGGCAAAGTAAGGCCCGGCGCTTGTTCTGACTGCCGCTTATTCTGGCTTGCCACGCGCGTGAACAAGCGGCTACCATGCCGGCCAGGTCAGTCTAAGGATGGCGCCACCGCGGCGCCGGGCGATATGCAGAAGCGAGTCCATCTTATGATTTCCGGCCGGGTGCAAGGAGTGGGGTTCCGATTCTTTTGTGTGGCTCAAGCGCGCCAGGCCGGCGTATGCGGCTGGGTGCGCAATACCGATGACGGCGCCTTGGAAATTACAGCC
>JACPGN010000236.1 GCA_016182435.1 Lentisphaerota bacterium
AGTTACCGCCCAGGCCGCCAAGGCCCTTTCCCGGCTGGCTGATGCCGGCATCCCCCTGGGCAACCAGACGGTCCTGCTGAAGGGCGTCAACGATAATCCCGCCGTGATGCGCATGCTTGTGCAGAAACTGCTGCGCTGCCGTGTGCGGCCTTATTACATCTACCAGGCTGACCAGGTTGCCGGCACCGAACACCTGCGCACGACCGTGGCCCAGGGCCTGGCGATTATCGAAAATCTGCAAGGCTGGACCTCGGGTCTGGCGGTGCCGCACTACGTCATTGACACCCCCGGCGGCGGCGGCAAAGTGCCGCTGCTGCCCGCTTACGTGGAATCCATCAGCGCCGAACAAATAGTTATGCGCAACTACGAGGGTAAACGCTACGTGTATAAGCAGCCCGCCTGCATTCCTGATGGAAAAATTGGGAAGGCAATTGCGGGCAGACCCGTGGCCGCGCGGCCGGCGCGCGCGACTTCGAGCACCGCGCCGTTGAAAGCGCCGGCCGAAGTTGCTGCCGTGCGGGAACGAACCCGCCCGGCGCCGGTGCCCGCCGACACCCCGGCCGCCACGGCCCGGCAGCGCTGAACTTGCCTTGGGGAAGATTGAATTAGGCCGTCAAGGGCGGCGACTGCAACCGACGCCCCAACTGAGTGGGGCGGCTACACTAAATACAATTTGGAAAAATGTAGCCGCGGCACTCTGTTGCCGCGTGGTTTTGAAATTCCTATGCTTTGAATGAGTGGTGAATTCTTTCAAGCGCGGCGCCGAGGTAGACATGGCCGGTCGGAACGCTTGAGGTAGGCGCGCACCAACCGGAGAAGAGCGGGAACAATTCTCCCTTCCTTCACCGTGGCCTGGTAAATCCCATCTACGTAAAGCGCCGCTTTCCCTTTGCCGCCGGCAATGGCAATATCAGCTTCGCGGGCTTCGCCCGGACCGTTGACCATGCAGCCCATGACCGCCACCACGGGCCAGGCGGCAGTAGGCTTGCCACGCGCCTGCCCGGCGCTGGCCAGGGTTTCGCGTGGATAATTCCGCGCAAGCTGGGCGAGCGCTTCTTCAACCTGGTGGGCCAGGGCCATGACGTTAAGTTCTATCCGCCCGCAGGTGGGGCAGGCGATGACGCTGGCGCCCGGCGGCCGCAGCTCCAAGGCGCGTAAAATCTCCAGACCTACTTTCACTTCGCGCTCCGGCGGCTCGGTCAGCGAAATGCGCAAGGTATCGCCGATGCCTTCGGCGAGCAGGATGCCCACCGCCGTGCAAGAGCGGACTGTGCCGGTCAGAAGCGTGCCGGCTTCGGTAACGCCCAGGTGCAAGGGATAATCCGTCTCTTGCGCCAGGAGCCGGTAGGCCTGGACCGTGCGCGCGGCGTCCGAGGCTTTCACCGAAATTTTAATTTCGCGGTAATCGAGGTCCTCGAGGATGCGCGCGTGCTTGACCGCGCTCGCCACCAGCGCCTTGGCCGTGGCGCCGCCGTATTTGGCCAGGATTGCGCTTTCTAACGAGCCGGCATTGACCCCAATGCGGATCGGGATTTTACGCTCACGCGCGGCGCGGACTATCTCCGCCACGTTGGCGCGCGACCCGATGTTTCCTGGATTGATCCGCAGGCCGTCGGCGCCCGCGGAGAGAGCCAGGAGCGCCAGGCGGTAATTGAAGTGGATGTCGGCTATTAAGGGGATATGGATAGAGCGGCGGATGGGGCGAAGAGCCCGCGCGGCCTCTTCATCCGGCACGGCCAGGCGGATGATGTCGCAGCCCGCGCGTTCCAGGCTGAGAATCTGGGCGACCGTGGCGCGGACGTCGCGGGTGTCGGTCTTGGTCATCGTTTGAACCGAGACCGGCGCGCCGCCGCCCACGGCAACGGAGCCGACGTGAATGCGCCTGCTTTTGCGCCGGGGCGCCAGGATGGCTGGAGTTGCCAGACTCACTTGTTTCGCGATTCCCGCCAGAGCCCGCAGGATAAGGCGCCGGCGACGATCAGGCCGCCGATGCTCGCCCAGAGCGGGATTACCCGGCCACTGATCGCAACTTCCCACCCGAAGCACAGCCGCAGAAGATGCAATATGGCGACCAGCGCGAAAATCACAATGGCTATTGCGGTAAACGGTTTCATCTTTGCTGTCCTCCTGTGTTTAGTTTGTTCTGCTTCCAGCAAAAGACTACACGGTCGCGCGATATATTTCAATTGCAAAGCAGGTGTTTGTTCAGATAGAATGCCCCGCATCAAGAATGTTGTGTGGAGCTTGGAAGGGAGAGCCCGAACCGGCTCGGACTGGCCGATGGGCAAAGATTAATGAGAGGAGGTTGCCATGCCAACAGTGACCAAAGAGCAGTTGGTTGAATTGCTGAACAAGGACCTGGGGCTGG
>JACPGN010000231.1 GCA_016182435.1 Lentisphaerota bacterium
CTTGACCGTCTGGACGGCATCCTTGGCCGAAGCGTTGCCGAAATCGGGATGCGTGGCCATGAGCTTGAGGCAAATCAAATCCGCGCCGAACTCTTCAATGCCTTTTTTGGCCCAGGCGGCCGGCGACTTGACGGCCTCACCCAGCGCATCCAGGAGCGGCTTGCTCCAGTCATCCGGTTCGCGGTCCCAGATTTCGAGCGCCACCAGCGGGCGGTTTTTCGTGGGGGCCTCGTAATTGATAAACGGCAGGGATTTCTCCCCGCCGATCGAAAGGCTGGCGCTGCGCGTGCCGCCTTCCGGCTTGGTGGCGCCGAGCACAACTTCGTTCAGGGCGCCGACCCATTTTTCCCTGGCATCTTCCAGCATAGTCATGTGGTTTTCCTCCTCATTTCAATAATCCTGCTCAGTACTTCTTCAATGGCTTGCGCCGCCGGGGAGTCGCCGGGCAGCGTCAGCAGCGACTGCTCCTTCAACTCGTAAGCGCGGATGGCCGGATCATCGGGGATAGCGGCCATGATTTCAAGCCCGCTCAGTTTAAATTTCGACCGCAGACTTTCATCCAGCTCCCGGTCGCATTGATTCAACACCAGGCCGCTTTTGCCCACAGCGAGCTTGAGGCTCTTTACCAGCTCCATGATGCGCGCGGCCGTGCGCGCTCCCGTAATGGTGGGATTGGCCACTACGAGCAGGACTTCGACCTCGCCGTTAGAACGGCGGCTCAAGTGTTCCAACCCGGCCTCATTGTCAATTACCACCGCGCGATACACCTTGCCGAGCTTATCTAAGCATTGGCGCAACAGATGGTTGATGAAGCAGTAACAGTCCGGGCCTTCCTGCCGGCCCATAACCACCAGGTCCAGCCCGGTTGATTCAATCACCGAGCGGTTGAGCAGGTCCTCCATCCATTCGGTTTTGGCGATGCCGGCTGGTTTCTTTTCGGGATGCCGGCGCAGTTCCTCGCGCAGGTCGCCAATGGTCTGTTCGACGCCAATGCCGAGCTTCTCGGCAAGAGTGCTGTTCGGATCGGCGTCCACGGCCAGCAGCGGCTTGATTTGCGCGGCCAGCAGGCCGCGGCACAACAGGGCCGCCACGGTGGTCTTGCCCGAGCCGCCCTTGCCGGCAATCGCGATTCGTAAGCTCATGCTTTTCTCCGCGGGCTATGCCCGCAACCCAAATACGTTTCGTCCGCCTGTGGTGAAAATGTAGGAGCCTCGCCCCGTCGAGGCGATCTTGTCGCGCCAGCGGGGTGGCGCTCCTACAATTTTCTTGTTATTGATGATGGTATCGGGTGTTCAAGTTACTACCTATTTATTCCGAGCATGGCTGGCCTTGGCGGAACGTTTTTGCCCAAGCGCCGCCGCGGGCGTTCCGCCGGCGACCCCGCCGATTTTATTTTGCAGCGAGGGAAACTTCTCGATGTTGGTATGCGGCAGGAACAGGCAGGAGCTGTATTCATTCATATACTTGTGGTCCGAGCTCAGCTCGAAATAGGTCATGGCGTCCGCGATCCTGGTCTGAACATAGGCGAGCGCGTCGCGGGACAGCAAAACGATCTTGGCGCCCTGGACCGAACCGTTGCCGACGAAGTGGAACTTTTGCCGCTCGATGTCGGGCAGGAGTCCGATCTCAACGCCGCGTTCAATGTTCAGATAATTGCCGAACCCGCCGGCGATATAGACGTGCTTGAGATCATTGAAAGAGAGGTCCACGTGCGCCATGAGGCATTCCGCGGCCATGTAGATCGCGCCCTTGCTGTGAATAAAGTTATTAATGTCGGCTTCGGTGAGCACAATGTCCTTGCCCAGGGCCGTGCTCTCGCCCGGGAAAAGCACGATTTCGGTTTCGCCAGTTTCCGCCTCGCGGAGCTTGTCGCCGCAGGCGGTCTCCACAAAGCGGCCGCGCCGGTCAATGCAGCCGTTGCGCAGCAGTTCGGCGATGGCGTCAATCAGGCCCGAGCCGCAGATGCCCAGCGGCTTGCCGCCGCCGACGATGCTGACCTCGGCGATCTCGCCGCCTGCGCGCAGCGTCACATGCTCGATGGCGCCCCGCGTGGCGCGCATGCCGCAGGTTATGCCGCCGCCTTCGAAAGCCGGGCCGGCCGAAGCGGAGCAGCACACCAGCCATTCAGCGTTGCCGATGACCAGCTCGCCGTTGGTGCCCATATCAATGAGCAGGGATAAGTCGGTTGAATCGGTCATGCCCGTGACCAGCACATCGGCCACTACATCGCCGCCGACGTAGCTGGATACGCTGGGCAGGGCCAGCAGCAGTCCGCGCGGGTTGATCTTGATGCCGATTTCCACGGCGCGAAAGGCCGGCGGCAGCGAAACACAGGGAACATACGGGTCGCGGCGGATGTTGGCTGGATTAAGCCCCAGCAGCAGATGAACCATGGTGGTGTTGCCGGCGCAAACTATGTAGGTGAGATCATGCAGCCGCACCTTGCTGGCTATCATCAGACCCGCAATCAGGTCGTTGATGTCGTTGACGATCAGGTCGCGCAATTGTTTCCGGCGCGCGTCCGTATTGGAATACATGATCCGGGAAATGACGTCGTCGCCGAGCGAAATTTGCGAATTGTATTTGGCCTGAGTAGCCAGGGTTTCGGAAGACTTGAGGTCCACCAGGTGGGCCACGACCGTGGTGGTGCCCACGTCCAGGGCGATGCCCAGGTGTTTTTGGGTGGTATCGAGAGCTTCGATCTCCATTACTTCGGTCGTGCCGCCGCGATGGCCCAGGAGCGCGGTAACCTTCCAATTGTTTTTTCTCAGGATATCCGGCAGCTTCTGCAGGATAGCCAGCCCCATTTGCAAGATGGGCAGTTCGCGCCGCCGGCGCAGTTCGCGATAGATCCGTTCCTGGTCGGAAATATTGTCGCCGAGGCTGGGCGCGGAGAGTTCCAGATATTCCTTGCAACACAAGGGATCGCGGGCGAAAACCGCGCCTTCACCCACCCGCTCGGAAATCCGGCCGAAGCGGACGGCATCCTCGCTGGCCAGTTGGGGAACGCCGCCGACTCTGGATTCCAAAGGAACTTCAATGACCAAATCGCCCTGGATAAACGTGCGACAGGCCAGGGCCATACCGCGCTGGATTTCGCGCCGGGTCAGGAAGACGTTCGGCTCGGCCTCCACCTGGCCGGATTTCACAATTACCCGGCACTTGCCGCAGACGCCGTCGCCGCCGCAGACGCTGTTAATGGGAATACCGGCGACGATGGCCGCTTCCAGGACCGATTTCCCCGCCGTGGCCTGAACGGTCTTCTCATCGGGCAGGAAAGTGACTGAATACGTTTTCATCCGCTCTTCCAGACGGTCTTCAGATACTTAGGGATGCCGCTGGCCTCGCGCGGGCCGACCATTACCTGCCAGCCGGACTCCTCTTCCAGGGCGCCGCTCATAACGGCCACGTAGCCGGGGATAATCACCTTGCGGTGGGCGATCTTTTCCTTGACGGCCTCCGACTTCAGAAAGGCGGTTACCTTTTCGCTGGTCAGCTTGTCGGCGGCAAAGGCGGTCAGCACCGAAGTCCCCTCGGTATCAACCACGCCGATGTAGGCCGGC
>JACPGN010000233.1 GCA_016182435.1 Lentisphaerota bacterium
TCGCGCGGCGCAGCAGCGCTGGCTGATGCAGGAGCGCGCGCTCCAGGAACAGTTGGAAACCACCCGGCAACGGCTGGACAGCCTGCAGGCCAGCAAGGACAAGACCCAGCGCTACATCTTGAGCCCCGAACAGGAAACTGAGATTGCCCGGTTCAAGCAGGAACAGATCAAGACGCAGCGCGAGCTCAAGCAGGTGCGCAAGAACCTGCGCGAAGGCATTGAGCGGCTTGGTGTGACGGTCAAGGCCATCAACATCCTGAGCATGCCGGTCCTGGTCTGCCTGGCCGGTCTGGCCTTCGGCTGGCGCCGGCGGCGAAGCGTGGAGCATTGAGCGCCGGTGGATAACCCATTGGGTTATCCGCCGAGCGACTCGGTAAAATATTTGTGAATTTTGTGCATTTTTGTGGCTACTTTTGAATTACGGCAATGAAAGCGCGTAATCTTATTCTGCTCGTGGTGGTGGCGGCGGTCCTGGTCGGCTGGGCGGTCTGGGTACTCAAGCCGCCGGCGAAGCTGGAAAGCAACCTGCTCGGCACGAAAGTCCTGCCGGGGTTGCCTATCAATCGCGTGAACAAGATTGTTTTGGTGACCACCAACACAACGCTCACGCTGGCCAAGGTAAAAGGCGCCTGGGCCGTGGCTAACCGGTTCAATTATCCCGCCGCTTTCGACAAGATCGCCGAAAGCCTCATTCAACTCGGCGAGCTGAAGGTCGGCCAGGTGGTAACCGTGGACGAAAAACAAAGGGGCGCCTTCAATCTGCTGGATCCCAGCTCGACTTCAGCGGGGCACAAGGAGCGCTCCGGTACCCGCCTGGAACTGCGGGATGAAAATGACGGGCTCCTGGCCTGGCTGCTGATCGGCAAACCTTTTATGCGCGGGGCGAGCGCCGGCGGAGGAATGAGCGCCCCATGGGCTTTTGGAGACTATCCGGACGGCCAATACGTGTTGACCGCCAATGGCCGCGTCTTCCTGGTCAGCCACACGCTTGAGAGCCTGACACCCGACGCCAAGAACTGGCTCGCCAGCGAGTTCGTTAGTGAGAGCGCCGCTGCGCTCCAGGAAATTTCCGTAACTGCCCCCCAGCGCGAGCCGATCAAGCTCAGGCGGCCGAAAGAAGGCGAGAGCTTCACCTTGCAAGGACTCTCCGCTGAACAAGGCGCATTAGACACCGCCAAGGTTGACCAACTAAGCGGCGCGCTGAACTTCTTGAGGTTTGACGACATCGCCGACCCGCAGTTGTCGCCGAAGGAAACCGGGCTGGATCAGCCTGTGTTATTCGAAGCCCAAACCAGCGGCGGTCGGACATATACAATCCGGGTCGGCAATACGCTGACTAACGACGCTCTTGCTCGTTATCTCCAAGTGGCATTTGCCTGGAAGGCGCCGGTGGAATCTAAGGCTCCTGATAAGGAAGCTGCCGAAAAACCGGAAGGGCAAACCAATGCAGTAGCGGCGGCCAAGGCCGGAGAGCAGCTCGCGGAGGAAACCAAGGAGTTGAATGACCGGTTGGCGCCCTGGATCTTCATCATCAAGGGCTACCGGCTGGAACCGTTCCTGATCAAGCGCGCGGACCTTGTCAAGAAACCTGAAGCGCCCAAGCCAGATGCCGGCCTGCCCGCCGTAGACCCTGTGGCGAAGGCGGGACGACAGACGACGGACACTGGAGGGCAGATGACAGAAACTGGAAAATAGATGATTTGATGATTGGTTGATTCGTAAAAACGAAGAACCGCAACCTTACCAATCGTCGAATCACCGAATCAACGAATCATCAAATTCCCAGCGGGGAGTTCAAGCTATGGCTATAGACCACGTTGAAATTACCAAGACCACTGACCGGATTCACGAACACACCAAGGTCATCGAACAAGTCCGCTCAGAGGTGATGAAGCTGCTGGTAGGCCAGGAGCGCATGCTGGACCGCATGCTGATCGCGCTCTTCGCTGGCGGCCATCTTCTGCTGGAAGGCGTGCCCGGGCTGGCCAAGACCATGGCGGTGAAAACGCTGGCCCGCACGCTGGGGCTAAAGTTCCAGCGCATCAGCTTCACGCCCGACCTGCTGCCTGCCGACCTGATTGGCACAATGATTTACGACCCGCGCGCCGGCACGTTTACGGCCAAGCAGGGACCGGTCTTCACCAACTTCCTGCTGGCCGACGAGATTAACCGCGCCCCGGCCAAGGTGCA
>JACPGN010000227.1 GCA_016182435.1 Lentisphaerota bacterium
AAAACGCTGAACATCATCACGATCGGCATCATGGTGCCGACCCTGGTGGTCAGCATCTTTTCCATGAATGTCGCGATGCCATTGAACGCCAATCATCCCATTTCCTTCTGGCTCATCATGGGCCTGGCGCTGATCGCGCTGTCAGCCTTTTTTATGCTCTGGAAACGCAAGAACGATCGCCTGTTTCATTCCCGTTCCTGATCCTATTCAGCCCGAAGCGGACTCGCTGAGGCGGGAAACCACGGATGGCACGGCCTGCCCGAGCGTCGGCCAGGGATAACACTGATTGTCGCCGGGCGCCAAGCGGCCGGCGGCGGTCGGACCATCCGTGAAATCCGTGTAATCAGTGGTAAATTTTGGGTTGCGGGCATAAACCCGCCTTGGCATTGGACTTTCAAGTTCGGCAAAACAAGAGGCGCTATTATGGACAACTTCTTAGGCCTGCCCTTCTGGTTCTGGCGCCTGCTGCTGGCCGCGGCGCTTGCCGGCATCATTGGCCTTGAGCGCCAGTTGCGCGGCCGGGCCGCGGGCCTGCGCACGCACATTCTCGTGTGTCTGGGCGCCACGCTCGTTACCCTGGCCGGCGTGTTGCTCTCCGGCACCGCGGGAACAATTCCGCTTGGCCGCGGCCCGATCCAGATTGATTCAACCCGCATTGCCGCCGGCGTCATCACGGGCATCGGGTTCCTGGGCGCCGGCGCGATTCTGCGCAGCGGGGATATTGTCCGGGGACTGACCACGGCAGCCTCGATCTGGTTCACCGCGGGATTGGGCGTAATCATCGGACTTGGGTTTATGGCCGTGGCAATTGTAGCTACTGCCATCGCCTTGGGCACATTAGTCGGCCTGGTGTATCTGGAAGACCGTATTCCGCCCCGTTATTTTCGAGCAGTGACGGTCGTCGGCGAAGGTGGCGACTTGCCGAATTTTGAATTGGCTTGCCGCCAAGCCCTGGCTGACCCGCAAATCAAAATCCGCGATACCGAAATAGCCATAGGGCCGAAGGACCGGAGGATCAGCCTGGTATTTCGTCTCCAGCTCTCGAACCTCGGCCTGCGCGGCGAAATGGTAAATCGTTTAAGCGCTTTGCCGGGCGTGCGCGAGGTCGTCTGGAAGCAATCGCCTTAATTCTTTTGAACCGGCGAATCGGCGACGGGGCGAATCGGCGAGCTGGCATGGCAGAGCAAGTTTTCCTTTCTCCGGTTCTCCGATTCCCCGGTTCTCTTAAAATGCCTTTTTTAACTTCAGAATGGTTGAACCCGGACCCTTGGCTGCCGCGCGCGCTTTCCGCCGATGCGCGCGCCGTGCAGCAAGCCTTGCTGGTCGAAGACCCTTGTCTCGCTGAATTAGCCGTGCTCCTCTCGCCGGCAGCGGGCGCCGCCCTGGAATCGCTGGCGGCGCGCGCCCAGTTAATCACCCGCCGGCAGTTCGGCAGGACTCTATCGCTCTATGTGCCGCTCTACCTTTCCGATTATTGCCCCAGCGGCTGCGTATATTGCGGCTTTGCCGCCAACCGCCAGCGGATCCGGCGGCGCCTGGAACGTGACGAAATCATCAAGGAATTGGATGCGCTCAAGGCCTTGGGCTTCGAGGAAGTTTTGCTGCTGAGCGGCGCGCGCACGCCCGAGGCCGATTTTGATTATGTGCGCCAAGCGGTGACCTTAGCCACGGAACGGTTCAACCTGGTTACAATCGAGGTCTTCCCCATGACGACCGTGGAATATAAAAGCCTGGCTGAGACCGGCTGTACGGGGCTGACCATGTACCAGGAAACCTATGATCCCGCCGTCTACGAGCGCAGCCACCGCTGGGGGCTCAAGCGCGATTATCAATATCGCCTGGAAACGCCGGCACGGGCGCTCGCTGCCGGAGTGCGAACTGTGGGCTTAGGTATTCTCCTGGGCCTGGCTGATCCGGTCCGGGACGCCCTCGCGCTTTTCCAGCACGCGCAAGCCTTGCGCAAGCAATACTGGCGCGCTGGTTTTTCGATTTCCTTTCCGCGCATCCGGCCGCAACTTGGCGGCTACACGCCGAGCAGCCCGGTGAGCGACCGGTTCCTGGCCCAGTTGATTTACGCCTTCCGCATCTGTTTGCCTGAGCTTACCATGGTGCTTTCCACCCGCGAGAGCGCCCGGTTCCGGGATGGCTTGGCCGGCGTTGGAATCAACAAGATGAGTATTGCCAGCCGGACAACGGTCGGCGGCTACCATACTGAGGCCGCGGCGGCCGAAGGCCAGGGTCAGTTTGAGGTCAGCGATAATCGGACCATCGAAGTTTTTTGCGCCATGTTGAAGAGCAAAGGGCTGTCCTCCGTCTTCAAAAACTGGGACGCCGCCTACCGCGACCTGGCGCGGCCGGCCTGAGTTGTGCGCGGTTGATTCGTTGATTCGTTGATTTGCAATTCGGCTTTGCTAAAATATGAGCTTCACGGCACGCCATGACGAACGCCTGCGGCAGTTTCAGCAGGCCGGGCTCTATCTGGTCACCTCGCAAGCGCTCTCGCGCGGGCGCGGCACGGGAAAAATCGTCGAGGCCGCCCTGGCCGGCGGCGTGCGCCTGGTTCAATTGCGGGAGAAGGAAATGCCGCTCAACGATTTTTTCCGGCTGGCCGAGCAAGTGCGGGCCCAAACGGCGGAGGCGGGCGCAGTGCTTATTATCAATGACCATCTGGACGTTGCCCTGGCGGTCGGCGCCGATGGCGTGCACCTGGGCGCAACTGATTTTCCGATCGCACCCGCCCGGCGGTTGGCGCCGGATTTGATTATCGGCGCCTCGACCCATTCTGCGGCCGAAGCGCTCTTGGCCGTGCGCGCGGGCGCATCTTACATCAATATCGGTCCTTTGTTCCCCACCCAGACCAAAACCTGGGAAGGCGAGTTTCTCGGCCTGGCAGGCTTGAAAGAAATTGCCCCCTTGGTCAAGATTCCCTGGACGGTAATGGGCGGAATCAAGCGGGAACATATTCCGGCCCTGGTTAAAGCCGGGGCGCGCACGATCGCGGTGGTCACGGCCATCACCGCCGCTGACGATCCTGAGCAAGCCGCGCGCGAGCTCCTGGCACTGATGAAGGCTTGATGCAGGTCAGCTCTGACGAACGACCGCGGCCTACCGGTCCTGCTGAGCTGTTCCTGGTTGCCGGCAGGGTCAGTCCGTAATGCCTAAGTTATTGGGGGGGCAAATGTAGCCGCGGCACTCCGTTGCCGCGAAAAGACGCCCCAGCGGAGTGGTGCGGCTACAGAATACCCGCATAACGTCGGCCTCGCGGATATGCTTGCTACGCGAGCTGATACGGGTTAAATAAGAAAAAACGCGTATGGATACCTCAGGCAATACAGTTCAACAAGACTTGGAATTTAACCGCCAGGAGTTTGCCAGGCATGGCGTGCAATACGCCGAATTCCCCGCGATAGACGGGCGAATCCTGATCGCCAAGTTTGCCAAAGGCGGGACGATCCGCCTGGGGCGCAATGTCATCATCAACTCCAGCTTTGAATCCAATCCCATGGGGGGCCTCCGCACGGTTTTTCTGATTAAAGGTCCGCAGGCCATCATAGAGATCGGCAACGACGTGGGAATGTCCAATGCGATCATCGCCGCGCGGGAACGGGTAATAATCGAGGATGGCGTCTGGATCGGGGCGGGCGCCAAGATTATGGACACCGACTTTCATTCGCTGCATTATGCCGAGCGGGTGGCCGACATCAATATTCCGGCCAGTCCGGTAACGATCAAGCAGCGGGCCTTTATTGGCATGGAGGCCGTCATCTTGAAAGGCGTTACGATCGGCGAAGACGCCGTGATCGGGGCTTGCGCCGTGGTGACCAGAAGCGTGCCCGCCGGGGAAATCTGGGCGGGCAATCCGGCCCGGTTCATCCGCAAGTTGAAATAAAGAATACAGCTATGGCCACCATCCGGGACAGTTGGGGATCGCGTTGGGCGGTAATCATGGCCATGGCCGGCACGGCCATTGGGCTGGGCAATTTTCTGCGCTTTCCGGCCAAGGCCGCGGCCAACGGCGGCGGCGCCTTCATGATTCCCTACCTGGTATCGCTGCTGCTCCTGGGCATCCCGCTGATGTGGATTGAGTGGACGCTGGGCCGTTATGGCGGCGGGTTCGAGCACGGCACGGCCCCGGGCATTTTCCACAGCGTGGCGCGTAAGAACCGATTCATCAAGTATTTCGGCGTCATCGGCATCTTCGGCCCACTGGTTATTTTTATCTACTACACCTTCATTGAATCCTGGACCCTGGCCTACAGCTTCTTTGCCCTGACCGGCCGCCTGGCGCCGCTGGGTGATCAAGCCGCCATGCAGAGTTTCCTGCATGGCTTTCAGGGCCTGGAACGCAACGCTTTTTTCCACAATCTGGGCTGGGCCTATCTGTTCTTCAGCATCACTTTCCTGCTCAATGTTGGCGTGCTTTTCTACGGCATCCGCGCCGGAATTGCGCGCCTATGCCAATGGGCTATGCCGGCCCTTTTTGTCTGCGCCTTGATCCTCTTAATCCGGGTCCTGACGCTCGGCGCGCCGCTGGCTGCACATCCGGACTGGAATATCCTTAATGGACTGGGCTTTCTCTGGAACCCCGATTTCAGCGCGCTCAAATCGGCTAAAGTCTGGCTGGAGGCTAGCGGCCAGATCTTCTTTACGCTCAGCGTGGGTATTGGCGTTATCCTCACCTATGCCAGCTACTTGGCCAAAGGCGATGACGTGGTGCTCTCGGGCCTGAGCACGGCCAGCACCAATGAAGTG
>JACPGN010000228.1 GCA_016182435.1 Lentisphaerota bacterium
GACTGGGACGGCATCATTGAGATGCAGGTGGCATGCCTTCGTAACGGCATCAACAGGGTGGGCATCCCGGACCTCATCGTTGCTCAGCAGGCGATGCAACACAACCTCTCGCTCTTCTCGCTGGACAAGCACTTCCGCCTGTTGGGGAAGCACGTGCCCCTGAGCCTTCAATGAGGGAGAAGACACTGCCGAACACGGCGTCGCACGGTACGGTTTCGCCGTCCGTGAACGCTGACGTTCAAGGCTCCACGGCCAGTTGCAGAGCAGCGCGTTCGTCCGGCCGCACGGCCCAGCCCTGGGCAATTCTGAACCCCGGAATCCAGATAATCTCACCGCCGCATTCGATAATCGGCAGGCGATGACGAAGGCCCAGCGGCAGCTTGCCATCCGTGAAGATGTCCTGCAGTTTTTTTGAGCCTTTCAGTCCCAGTGGCCGCATCCGGTCGCCGGACCTCCAGGAGCGCGCCTTGAGCCGGCGCCGGCGCCAGGCGCGCAGCGATAGCGAAGCCCGCGCCGGCAGCTCGCCGACAGCAAGGGCACGTTCTTTTACGATCCCAGGGCCAATGCGCGCAGTGATCCGGACGCCCTGCTCCGCCAATTGCGTATGCCCCGGCACAGCCAGGCGCACGGAAAATGGTAGGACTGTTTCACCTCTGGAATTGTGCCGCCAAAGGCGGTGATTTTTTCTTGTAGCCGCGGGCGTGAGCCCGTGGCCACCGGAAGAATCCACGCCCTCACCTGCCCGCAGTGCTACCTGCCCACATCGCTGCGCGAAGTGCTGCGGGCGGGCGCACAGCGTTGCAGGCGGGCGGGCGCGGCTACCCAAATCGTCCAATGCAAGCTTGTCTCCATCCCGGCGGACCAGCCAGCCACCGGGTAAGGTCACCACGCGAAGCGCGTGGCAAGCCGCGCGTCCGCTGTGCCGAACTTTGACCAGGTTATCGAGGCGCTCAATAGTTTCAAAATCCCGCGTTGCGGCTTCCAGGTTGCACTCTTCCAGCCAGCGGCGCAACACCCGCCGCCGCGCCGCTACCGGGAATTGGGCCAACCGTTTGGCATTTAAGCATGTTTCGCGCTCACGACACTCCGCCAGCAAGCGCTCAGTTAAGGTTGCTAACCACTCATTCTCGCCGGCCAAAATTTCACTTGTGCGCAACAGGGCCGAGCGGATGCCGGGGTTAAGTCGTTCTGCCAGCAACGGCAGGATTTCGTGCCGGACGCGATTACGCAGGAAAGCCGGATCCGCGTTGGTAGCATCCTCGCGCCAAGCCAGACGCCGCCGGCGCAGAAACCGCTCAATGCTTTTTCGGTCAACATCGCGTAAAGGGCGAATAACCCGCAAACCGCCGTGAGCGCCGCTATAGGGAATACCAGCTAAGCCCGCCGCGCCGGTACCGCGCGCGAGGTTCAGCAGTATCGTTTCGGCCTGGTCGTCGGCCGTATGGGCCGTCGCGATCGCAGCGCAACGGTAGCGGCGGGCAGCCTTGGCGAAAAAATTGTAGCGCGCTTTTCTTCCGGCCATTTCGAGCGAGAGCCCCTGCCGGCGCGCCAGCAGCGGCACATTCACGCGGCCGAGCGCCAAGGGTAATTTCCAGCGGCGCGCGAGTTTCGCCACAAAGGCGGCATCCGCGGCGGCGGATGCCCCGCGAATCCCATGATTGAGGTGGGCCATAACAAGCCGCAGGCGCCAAGTGGAAGAAAGTTCCCGCAAGGCCCAAGCCAAGGCCACCGAATCGGCCCCGCCGGAGACCCCGACCAGAATGCGCTCGCCGGGCGTCAGCAGTTTATGCCGCCGAATGGTTTGGATAACGGAGTGAAGGAACATGACGTGATAGAAGCGAAGCAAACGCCCAACGCTCAACGCCGAACTTCGAATGTCGAATAAAACCGCATGCTTTGATGTTTGCTTTTGTTCATATGTTCAAGCATAGGAATTTTCCGCCACAGGCGGATCCGTCTGCGGAGGACAATGTTGTAGCCGGGGTCGCCGACCCGGACCGGCCTCAGCGAGGCCGGCTACAGCCTGCCCAGAGCAAGGCCGAATGGTTTTTAGTTGCCGAAGGCCTAATTTGATGTCTAGGAATTTCAATCCCGCCGGGTCAGGGGACCC
>JACPGN010000230.1 GCA_016182435.1 Lentisphaerota bacterium
CGTGGCTCCTTTGAAATCAAGTTTGCCCGGTATGATATCGTGCCCAACGCAATCGCGCAGAAGGTTGTTGCCAGCGCCGAAAAGACCAAGGAAGAGGAAGAATAGGCGGGATGACGGAGCGGAGAAGCAAACATCCAACCCCGCGGGACGCGGGGCAAGCGTCCAATTTATCCCGCGTTGCGCGGGACGTCCAACGCCGAATGGAAGACGATGGATGACAGACGTCAGACGACGGGCACCGGAAGACGGATGACGGAAATCAGAAATCAAAAATCAGGAATCAACAATCCGATAACAGGAGCCCTGGAGCATTGCGAGTTGTGTCCGCGCCGCTGCGGGGTCAATCGCGCGGCAGGGCAGTCCGGTTATTGCCGTTCCGGAACTTTCGCGCAGATTTTCCGGTATGGCGCGCATTACGGCGAAGAGCCGCCCATTGCGGGTTCGCGGGGGTCCGGCGCCATTTTTTTCAGCCGGTGCGCCTTGCGCTGCCTGTATTGTCAGAATTATCCCTGGAGTCAGCAGGGCGCCGGCGAAATATATTCGGTTGCGGAGCTGGCCGGAATTTTCCGCGCGCTTTACGCGCAAGGCTGTCATAACTGGAACCTGGTGAGTCCTACGCCGTGGTTGCCGATGATCAGCGCAGCTCTCGCTCAGGTGCGTGAGGCTGGCATTAGCCTGCCGGTCGTCTATAATACCAGCGGCTTCGAGCGGCGGGAGACCGTGCGCGCGCTTGACGGTTTGGTGGATGTGTATCTGACCGACCTGCGCTATGCCCGTGCGGCCGCGGCCGAGCGCGGGTCGGATGAGGCGGCCTATGTAGAGATAGCGCGCGAAGCCTTGCTGGAAATGTGGCGTCAGGCGGGGCCGCTGGTGGTGGATGCCGAGGGTCGGGCGGTGCGCGGCGTGATCGTCAGAGTGTTAATTCTGCCGGGGCTTGCCGGTGAAGCCTGCGCCACGCTGGAATGGCTCGCCGAGCAAATTGGCCCGCAAATAGCCCTAAGCATCATGGCGCAATACACGCCGGCCTATCGCGCGTTGGGCTTGGCGCCCTGGCGCCGCGGCATTACGCGCGGAGAATATGACGCCGTCTGCCGGAGGGTTGAGCGGTTGGGATTTACCGAGGGCTGGATTCAGGATTTTGGCGCAGGGCGCAGCAGCGCCCTGGCCGGGTTCAAGATGGCGCCGGTGAAGAAAAAGCCTGCGGCTTGAACGGTATAAACAGCACGGAATTGTAAAGGAGCAACCATGAGTGGGCATAGTAAATGGAAAACCATCCAGCATAAGAAGGGCGCGGCCGACCAAGCGCGCGGGCGCATCTTCAGCAAGCTGAGCAAGGAACTCTCCATTGTCGCGCGCGCCGGTGGCGGCGATCCCGGCATGAACCCGGCCTTGCGCACGTTGATCGCCAAGGCTAAGAGCAGCAATATGCCCGCCGATAATGTGGAGCGCGCCATCAAGAAGGGCACCGGCGAACTCGCCGGCGGCCAACTGGAAGAAGTCACCTACGAAGGCTATGCCGCCGCCGGCGTGGCCCTGGTGATCAAGGTTCTGACCGACAACAAGAACCGGGCGGCCGCGGAGATCAGGCATATTTTCACAAAGTTCGGCAGCAGCCTGGCGGGCCAGGGCGCCGTGGCGCGGAGCTTCAAGCGCAAGGGCCAGATCCTGGTGGAAGCCGCCGCCGTGGATGAAGACAAGCTCATGGGTATTGCGCTCGATGCCGGGGCCGAGGATATGCAACGCGACGGCGATGTGTTCGAGATCATTACCGATCCCGCCGATTACGAGACCGTGGCGGCCGCGCTGGAGAAGGCGGGGGTAAAATCCGCCAGCTCGGAAATCATGCTGATTCCGGATGCCTACGTGGGAGTCGCGGATAAAGCCACGGCCGGTAATATCATCAAGTTTATCGAAGCGCTTGAAGAGAACGAGGATGTCCAGAACGTCTATTCCAACCTGGATGTGGACGAGGCCGTGTTGAAGGACCTGGAGAAGTAATTTTGAAGGAATCGGAAGGCGACTCTATCCGCATTCTGGGCGTGGATAGCGCCCTGCGCTCTACGGGCTTGGGGTTAATCCGCGTGCGCGGAACGCGTCTGGAGATTTTGGGACACGGTCTGGTGAAAAATCCGGCGGCTTGGCCCCGCTCGCGGTGCCTGAAAAACCTGCATGCCGCTATCACCGACATCCTGGAACAGAGCAAGCCTGAGAGCGTGGCCATCGAAGGCGTTTTTTTCTGCAAGAATGTCCGCACCGCCGTTATCCTGGGCGAGGTCCGCGGCGCGGTGCTCGCCGCCTGCGCCGCGGCCGGCAAACCGGTTTATGAATACCCGCCGCGGCGCGTCAAGCAGGCCGTCGTGGGCTTCGGCGCCGCCAGCAAGGATTGCTATCTGCCATGCCCATGCCCGGAAACATGGGATGCTCATGGATGCGAAGGAAATCTGAGCCATGATAACCTTCCTCGAAGGACTGCTGGTGGAGAAGACGCCCACGCGCGTAGTGCTGAATGTCGGCGGCGTGGGCTACGAAGTGTTCATTCCCTTGAGCACTTTTGACCATCTGGGCGCGCCGCGGCAAACTTGCCGCCTGCTGACCTATGACTTCGTGCGCGAAGACTCGCATAGCCTGTTCGGCTTCGTGAGCGAGGCCGAGCGCAAGCTGTTTGTCCTCCTGATGAGCGTCAGCGGGATCGGGCCGAAAATAGCCATGAGCGCCTTGAGCGGTCTGACGGTGCGCGAGGTGACCGCGGCAATAGCCGGCGGCGACGTCAAAAGGCTGAGCGGTATTACCGGCATCGGCCGGAAGCTCGCCGAGCGCATGGTGGTGGAATTGCGCGACAAGCTTTCCGCCGCCGATGGGCTGGAAGCCCGCGCGGTCGCGGACTTGAAGAGCGACCATCGCGCGCGCGACGCCGTGCTGGCCCTGATTTCCCTGGGCTACCGGCAAACCGAAGCCCAGCAGATGATTGCCGCGGTGCTTACGCTTGCCCCGCGCCTGCCCGGCGCTGGCCAGGGTTTCGCGGGGCCGGGCGCAGCCGGCTTGACCGTTGAGGAAATCGTCCGCAAAGCATTGACGCGCTGAGCTAGGCCGCTTCCGCAAAACGAATCAACACTTTCTTGCCACCCAGCCCGCAGTCGCTACGCGACAGCGTTGCGGGCGGGTTGACAGCGCGGCGAACTTTCTATAATGTCCGCTTTTTCAAAGACTTTGCGTGATAGGATTATTATTTTTGTATTTAAGAATAAACCAAGAAGGAGATGTTACTCATGGCCATTAAAGTCGGGATCAACGGATTCGGCCGGATCGGCCGCATGGTTTTCCAGGTCCTTTGCGACCGCGGTCTGCTGGGCAAAACCATTGAGGTGGTGGCGGTGGTGGATGTGGCCACGGACGCCGACTACTTCGCTTACCAGTTGAAATATGATTCGGTGCACGGCCAATTCAAGCACGCCATTAGCACTACCAAGAGCGAGGCTGCGCGGGAGGAAAACGATACCCTGGTGGTGGCCGGCAACAAGATCCGCTGCCTGCCGGCTACGAAAAATCCGGCCGAATTGCCCTGGAAAGCGTTGGGCGTAGAGTATGTGATTGAATCAACCGGCCTTTTCACCGATTCCGAGAAAGCCAAAGGGCATCTGGCCGCGGGCGCGGTCAAGGTGATTCTCTCGGCGCCGGGCAAGGGCGAGGTAAAGACGATCGTTATGGGCGTGAACGAGAACGAGTATGATTCGGCGCGCCACGCCATCGTCTCCAACGCCTCTTGCACTACTAACTGCCTGGCCCCGCTGGTGTATGTCCTGTTGAAGGAGGGCTTCGGCATCGAGACCGGGCTGATGACCACGATCCATTCCTACACGGCGACGCAGAAGACCGTGGATGGTCCGTCCAAAAAGGACTGGCGCGGCGGTCGCGCCGCGGCCATCAACATTATTCCCAGCACCACCGGCGCGGCCAAAGCCGTCGGCGAAGTCCTGCCGGCGGTGAAGGGCAAGCTTACCGGCATGTCCTTCCGCGTTCCCACCGTGGACGTTTCCGTGGTGGACTTGACCGTGCGCACGAGCCGGGATGCCTCGATTGAAGAAATTGATGCGGCGCTGAAGAAAGCCTCGCAAACTTACCTGCAGGGCCTCCTCGGGGTGGCCGACGACGAACTGGTCTCCACGGACTTCATCCACGACCCGCGCTCTTCGATCTATGACTCCCTGGCCACCTTGCAGAACAATCTGTTGGGCGAGAAGCGCTTCTTCAAAGTTGTTGCCTGGTATGACAATGAGTGGGGCTTCTCCCAGCGCGTGGTGGATTTGCTCCTGCATATGGCGGCTAAAGACGACAGACTGAAGTGAACAAGCTCACCGTGCGCGATGTGGATTTTCAGGGCCGCCGCGTGCTCCTGCGCGTGGATTTTAATGTGCCGATCCAGGATGGCCACGTGGCGGATGATACCCGCATCAAGGCGGCGCTGCCGACCATTCGCTATATTCTCGAGCAGGGCGCTTCCGTGGCGCTGATGAGCCACTTGGGCCGGCCCAAGGGCGGAGCGTTTGAAGCCGCGTTCAGTCTGCGCCCGGTCGCCGAACGCCTGCAGGCCTTGCTGGGCTCTCCGGTCAAGTTTGCTCCGGACTGTGTTGCGCCCGAGACTCTGGCGCTGGCCGGCGCCTTGCAGCCGGGCGATGTGCTGCTCGCCGAAAACACCCGCTTCTACAAGGAAGAGGAAGGCAAAGCCAAAGTTGCCGATGACGCCACGGACGAGCAGAAAAAAACCGCCAAGGCGGAGATGAAGGCCAGGCAAAAGGAGTTTGCCCGGAAGCTGGCCCGGCTCGGCGATGGCGCAATCTTTGTCAACGACGCCTTCGGTTCCGCCCACCGCGCCCATGGTTCCACGGCTATTGTGTGCCAGTTTTACAAAAAAAATGTGGCCGGTTTCCTGATGGAAAAGGAAATAGATTACCTGAGCCGTGCGTTGGCTAATCCGGAGCGGCCGTTCATCGCTATCCTCGGCGGCGCAAAGGTCAGCGATAAGGTCAAGGTCATCACCAACCTGCTGGACAAAGTGGACAGCCTGATTATCGGCGGCGCCATGGCCTATACCTTCTACCGCGCCCGGGGTTTGCCGACCGGCAAGTCGCTGGTGGAAGAAGATAAAGTTGCGCTCGCGCAGGATATTCTGGCCAAAGCCCGCGGCAAGGGTGTTAAAGTCCTGCTGCCGGTGGATAACGTCATTGCCGATGCCTTTGACGCGAAGGCCCATACGGAAGTGGTCGGCGAAAACGGCATCCGCGATGGCTGGAGGGCGCTCGACATCGGGCCGCAGTCGGCCAGGCTGTTTGCCACGGAAATTGCCAAGGCCAAAACGGTGGTTTGGAACGGCCCGATGGGCTGTTTCGAGATGGCGCCCTTTGCCGCCGGCACCTTGGCGGTGGCGCAGGCAGTTGCCGCGGCAAAATGCCTGAGCATCATCGGCGGGGGCGACAGCGTCAGCGCCGTTAACCAGAGCGGCCTGGCTGACAAGATGACGCATATCAGCACCGGCGGTGGCGCCAGCCTGGAATTTCTGGAAGGCAAAGAACTGCCGGGCGTGGCGGCCTTGAGCGATCGGGCCTGATGCGGCCGTAAATCCTAAACCGTGAACTGTGAACCCGTCTTCGCCAAGGCTCCGCCGGGCAGGCCGTGAACTGTGAACCGTGAACTGTGAACTGTGAACCCTGAACTGTGAACCGTGAACTTAACAACCGAGATAACATGAATGCCAATCGCAAATCGATCGTGGTCGGCAACTGGAAGATGAATAATAGCGTGGCCGAAGCCCTGGCCCTGGTTGAAGAAATCAAGCGCCAGGCGGCCGACACGAAGGGCGTCGAGATCGTGCTCTGCCCGCCCTTTACCGCGCTGCCGGTGGTGAGCAACGCCATTACCGGAACGAACCTCGACTTGGGCGCGCAGAATATGCACGCTGAAAAGGCGGGCGCCTTTACCGGCGAAATTTCAGCGACCATGCTGCGGGAATTGTATTGCCACTATGTCATTCTCGGCCATAGCGAGCGCCGGACGCTCTTCGGCGAAACGGATGCGGCCGTAAATGGCAAGGTCAAGACGGCGCTGGCCAGCAACCTGCGCCCGATTGTCTGTGTCGGCGAGACCCAGGCGCAGCGCCAGGCCGGCAAGACCGAGACGATCGTCCGCGCCCAGGTCCGGGAAGGTCTCAAGGATGTCGGCGCGGAGAGCTTGGCCGCGGTGGTCATTGCCTATGAGCCGGTCTGGGCGATCGGCACCGGCAAGACGGCCAAGCCCGCCCAGGCTCAAGAGGTGCAGGCCTTTATCCGCGGTCTTTTGCAGGAAATGGCCGAAGCGCGCTCAGCGCAAACTGTGCGTATTATCTATGGCGGCAGTGTTACGCCGGACAACGCCGCTGAGCTCTTTCATCAGCCCGATATTGATGGCGCTCTGGTCGGCGGCGCTTCGCTGGATGCGGATGCCTTCATGGCCATCGTCAAGTCCGCCGGGTAAGGGGGGGCGGTCCGTGCATATGTGCGGAATTGAGTTGGAGCGGTTGGCGGATCGAGTTGAGCGCTACCGGATTCGGCTATATCAATTTGAATGTCGGAACGGGTTCGGCCGTGGGCAAGCAGATGAAGCAGTTGGTTAATGAGCGTGGAAAGGACTGTAAGTTGGCTAAATTAATGGAGCGCATTGAGGCAGGAGTGAAACATGCGGGCTCATGAAGATTGCTTGCCGCTAATTAATTCCAGGGTTGACCAGAATGCTCATAGAATTATTCTCGTGGCATTGGTATTGTTTGCGCTGGCCTCGACGCAGCGCTACGCCGGCGCGGCTACGGTCACCTGGCTGACGCCCACAGGAACCAATTACTGGGACGTGGACACGAACTGGGTCGGCGGCGCGGCGCCGACCAACGGCGATGAGGTGGTCATTGCCACTAACAGCATTGGCGTCCTGCTGACATCTTCTCCAACTGGGACACGAAACTCTCAGCCACGAATGTAACGATTGCCACCAATGCCACACTGACTCTGCCGGGCGCGTTCACCAATAACATAATGTCCAATCGGGTCTGGATCGCCTGTTCCAATTTGACGGTTGGGCCGGGCGGCCGCATCAATGTGGACGGCCTCGGCTATGCCCGCGGAACGCCGACCAACAACGGGAATGGACCCGGTGGCGGCACGACTGCTGCAAGCGGCGGCGGGGGAGGAGGCTATGGCGGGTACGGCGGCAACGGCTATAGCGGCGGGCGCGGCAGTCCCTACGGTTCAACCAATGCGCCGCTCTGGCCCGGCAGCGGCGGAGGGGGATGTAACAACTATCCGACCTACGGCACTCATGGCGGCGGTGCGGTGCTCATCGAAGCAAGCGGATTAGTAACCGTCAATGGAACGATCACAGCCAATGGCACCGACAGCGCCACAGCGCGCGCGGGTGGCGGGTCCGGCGGCAGTATTTATATTATCTGCAATTCCTTTACCGGCACTAATGGCATTATCACCGTCGAAGGCGGAGCAGGTTATTCGACAGGGGTTTCGGGCAGAGGCGGCGGCGGCGGGCGGATTGCCATTGTTTTCAATCCTGCGGCGCAAAGCGCGCTTGCGGCGCCCACTGTTACCTTCTGGGCCCAGTATGGCACCAACAGCTACGGCGCAGACGCGCAAATTGGCACTCTTTACTTTCCCAGCAACAGTCTGCTCAATCCGGCTTGGATGGCGCACTCCGGCCTGACTTACATTCCGGACTTCACGGCCTGGACGATGGACACCTTCACGATGACCAATGGCTGGTTTGACTTCCCGGCTGCCCCGGCCCTGCAGTTGACTGTAACCAACGCCATGACTCTCAGTGGAGCTCAGACGAGGTTTGCTCCGCGCAATGGCGTGATTACCTGCGGCAGCCTGACTCTGACGAGCGGGGCCGCGCTCTATCTTGGCAGTTCCTCGACGAAGACCAATCCTCAAAGTATCTCCTGCGGCGGCAACCTGGCGCTGGCCACCAACGCTACCCTTGGCATTTACGCGGCCGAGACCAACGCAGCCCAGACCAATCTGGGCGCTTTTGTAAGCGTAACCGGCGACGTCTCCATTGCCAACGGGGCATCGCTGCTTCCCTATTCAGCCTATACCAATGGCGCTTCGCCGCTCCTGAGGATGCGGAACTTGACTATAGCCTCGGGCGGGCAGGTCAGCGCCGATGGCATAGGCTTTGCCGGCGCGCTGGCGAGTCAAACCGCCGGCTATGGGCCGGGAAAGGGAGGTCCCGCCTTTGCTAACGTTAGTGGTGGGGGTGGGGGCTATGGCGGCGCTGGCGGCAAAGGCGACCCCTCCTATGGCGGCGGCGCCGCCGCCGGCGTAACTTATGGTTCGTCAAATGCCCCAGTCCATCCCGGCAGCGGCGGCGGTACTGGCTTAGGCGGCGGAGGCTACGGAGGTGGCCTTGTGCGCATTGAGGCCCAGGAAATTCTGACGGTGAATGGGACGATCTCCGCCAATGGCAGCGACGGAACCACACAGAGAGGCGGCGGGTCCGGCGGCGGCATTTATATTCGTAGCCGGATTTTTACTGGCGGGACGGGCGGCGTGCTGCGCGCCAATGGTGGCGGGAGCGGTGGCGGTGGGGGCGGCGGCCGGATAGCAGTCTGGCGAATCTATCACACTTTCTTAGGTTCGGCCTCGGTCACCAATGGCACGGGTGGCACTTATACTGCTTCTACCGGCGCGCCCGGCACGATTGTCTGGGGCCAACTCCCCGCGCCCGGCACGATTATGTCGTTTAAGTAGAAACACGACGCGCGAGCCTGTCTGCCCGCCCGCCTGCATCGGCTGGGACGAAGGCCGCCGTTCCGAAGCCGCGAGCTTGCCCCGCGCGGCGCGGGACAGGCGCCGCTGCATCACCCCAATAACCGACCGGTTGCTTATTTTCCTTGACACGTTTCGTCAAAACCTGTCTAAGTTATCTTGACGATCGTAAATCCAACTGTTACTGTTCCAACCAGCGAAAGCACGATGAAAACACAGTGTTGGCATAAGCCGGGGATTTCGCCGGGTATTTTCCGTCGGCAGGTGTGC
>JACPGN010000237.1 GCA_016182435.1 Lentisphaerota bacterium
CACCAGCAGGACATGCGCTTGCGATAATGGGTCAGTTATTGGGGGGGGGTTGTGAACTTCAATGCTGTCATTCCCGCGACCTTCCTTCGCCCGCCGTAGCGGGCTACGCGAAGGCGGGAAGCGGGAATCCAGTATTGATTTTCTGGATTCCCGATCAGGTCGGGAATGACAGTCAGCCCCTAATAACTGACTGGTTACCGCTTTAGACGAAGGATTATTGACTGTATTTGCCTTTGACATTTTTTTGTTACTATTCAGCCGCCGTGTTTACCGAATTTTTGACCACGGATTACACGGATGGCACGGATTTTTTTCATCCCGCGCCGCGCGGGATTCATTTCACCACCCTTTTCTCATAGAGTTTTTCATCAAGACCTGGCTTCAGCTCATTCAAGACCGTCATCGCCGCTCCAATGATCTCTTCACTCAATTTCTCGTGAATCAAATTCCCCATATCCGTGCCATCCGTGTAATCTGTGGTTCCGAGTTTTTTTCGCTGGTGTATTTCATAGCAGTAAGCGTGCCAACCACGCCCAAAAGTTATAAGTGGCGGCAAGGCAGGATGATGCGAAAACTGGAGGAGGCGCTGACAAGGCGGGAGTTGAAACTCAGGTTATAAACGCCATAACCCGGGTTATACATGGAGGGCGACGGGCTCCGTCGCCGCGCCCCCGGCGGTCGAGGCCGCCCGCCCTCCATATAATCACCATTCCGCGGAGCGTCCGCCGCGCAGGCCGTGGGAATAACCCCAAGCACCGCCCATATCCGCGCCGCGCCAATCGTAGTGATAAATCACGGTGCCGCAATAACGCGAGGACAACCAGATCGGCTGAGATCCCGTCTGCGGGTCCGGCGTGGTGGCCCACTCGCCGCCGCGCTGGGCAACCGCGCGATAGGCCAGCGGTATTTTCCAGTCGCTTGCCTCCTCAAAGGGAATACTTTCTCCGCCCGGCCAGTCGGTTACATCGGCGTATCCGTTAGCGCTTAATTCGTGGTTCCGACCGAAATAACGTCTTCCATCACGTTGCCGGATAAATCCATATTGCCGTAATAACCGGCCATGGCTTTTTTTCGGGCTGAGGTCGCGGTGGCCAGCGCGCCGGAGCGCAGCGGGCCCGTCAAATTCGGGACGTTATAGACCACCCAGGCGCCATCCTCCGCGTTGTTGGCCGGAACTTCATCCGGCGCGCCGGAATAAACATACGCGGAAGGCACGAGCGTCTCGCCGCCATAGGCGTTGGCCGCTTCGGATTTCACCGGCGGATTGGGTCCCCTGGCCGCCTTTTCGTATTCGAATTCCGTCACCCAGCGCAAGGCTGCCCAATCGTTCAGGGCCAGCGAATCGTTGGCCGAGCGACAGGTCGCCGGAACGCAAAGGCCATCGTCCGGTTCGTTAAAAACGCCGTTAGTATTCAAATCACAGCCGTATAATCCATTGTCCAGCTTGATGCCGAACCTCGCGCCGGAAATATTCGCGCTGCCGGCGTAGCGCTCCACGGCCTGGGTGGGAGTCAGGGAATTAAGGAAATCGCGGTATTGCGCCTGGGAAACTTCATAACGCATATAATAAAAAGCCTTAAACCCCGTGGGCCAATTCGTGTTCATGTTGCTTTCGGTCGGCTGATCAATCGAGACGCCGGAAGCCGCGTTGAACCAGATGCCCGAGCAGGAGCCAGGTTGGCCCGCTGAATCGGCAAAATAGGAAATCAAGCCGACGACGCCATTAGCGGAATCATCAAAGGGGGCGGTTGCCTGGGAATAGGGAATGGCAATTTTCATTTTGAAGGCATGCACGGCGTTGGTGCGCGCCAAAATCTGGCATCCATAAGGACCGATGTTCTGCGCCTTCTCGCTGTCGCTGGGCTGACCCGGCGGGGAAAAGCCCTCGGCATAGGAGCTCAGATAATCGCCGAGATAAAAGGCTCCGGCGGGAATATAGACCATTTCAACGGCGCATAACCTGATGGTGGCGAGCGCGGCCAGGGCGTCGCCGGCGGCATTGGCGCCAAGGTCAACGCCATAATCCCATGCAAATTGAATGCCCTTCGTGTTCACCGTCCCCTCGCCGGTTTCCGCGCGCTGGAGGAAGGCGCCTTTCCCGTCGGCCGGGACAACGATATCCAATTCCGTGCCGGAGGCGCCTGGTGAAAATCCGGCTGGATTGATTCCGGAAGTCTTCAGGCTGCCATGCCGCCAGGTTGCGCCGCCATCCGCTGAATACTTGAGGAAAACCCAGGCGGCATCGTAGTTTTCATTATCCCGCCATGAATTTTCCCAGCTTATATCAAACCGGAGGAGCCTGGTTCGAGCGGTAGTGTTCTGCGCGCCAAGGAATGAATTGGAGATGGCGATATTGTTCCCTTGCGCAACACAAGCGAACAGAAGGACTCCGGCAAGCAATATATGGAATTTATGGTTCATGGATCACATCTCCAACGCGGGTATGCCCGCAACCCGAAAGAAATTTCCTCCTTAGGCGGATCCGCCTATGGCGGAAACCACTGATTACACGGATTTCACGGATGGTCCGGCAGTGCCGGACGGCCGCCGGGCGGCCGTCAACAATCAGTGTTATCCCTGGCCGACGCTCGGGCAGGCCGTGCCATCCGTGGTCAACATTCTTGTTATGACTTCCCGCTTTTTCCGGCCTTCCCGGCCCCCTCCAGCTTTTCAAGTTTCACCGCGTCCCGGGCCTTGATCTGCATCCACCAGATCACGAAGAAAAGGAAACTGATAACCCCGGCGAAAATGATCATGGTCCAGATGATTTTCCAGGTGCGCACGGTTCCCAGGGCCCTGGCCTTGCTTCCGGCCGCCGGGATCACGCCGCCTTCCTTGATTTTGACGTCGCGCGCCGCAACGGTCACGGCCGGGGAGCCGCCGGTCTGGACAATCAAGCGCTCCAGCCGGCCGATATCATTTTTAACATCTTCCATCCGAGCCTTATTGAGGCGGCAATTGCCGATATGGACGTCGGCCGCCAAATCCAGTTGTTGCTGAGACTTTCTTATGGCCGAGAGCTTCTGCTTAATTCTTTTGCCCAGGAACTCGGCCGAAAGTCGCGCTTCGCTCTCCGCAAACATAGCGACTAATTTTTCGGTATGGCTGAGCAAAGCGTCGAGCTGCTGATCGGGGATAAACCAGACATCGGTCAACACAACCGCAAAGATCTTTTTTTCGCGCGGGGCGAAGGCCAGGTTGGTGGAAGCGAGATAATGCAATTTCTTTTCCGAATCGAAAAGCACTTCAAGCTCGCCCAGGTCCGTGATCAGGCTGGGATTGATTTCGGCCGGCAGGTGGAATTCCAGCGGAAAGGTGTTGCTGATGGCCAGCGGATTTTCCATCGCAATTTTCAGGGTGATCTTTCTTTTCGGCTGCTTAACAACTTCGGCCAGACCGGCCACGGTGGGCAGCGGGCTGATTGTGCCCATGATTTTATCGGTCGGCAGTCCCTGCACTTCAACAACCAGGTCTTCCAGGTTGCCGATATCAACTTTCACTTCTTCCAAAGCCACCTTGTTCATTTCATAATTAGAGAGCCTTCTTTCCGTGGTGGTGACGGTATTCTGGACTTGGATAATCCGGTCCAGGCGGCGGTAAATATTTTCGCTCAAAACCTTGACCTGGTCAATATAGCGGGATTGCTCAAGTATTTTCACCAGCTGTTTCACGTGGTCCCGGAACATGACGATTTCGGCCTCGTCAATCCGCCAGATATCATTCATCACCACTTCCAGGGTAACGTTGGCGCCGGGCGCGAGCCTGACCATCTGGTGGACATAATAAAGCGAGCCGTAAAAATCGTAGCCGAGCTCAAAGTCGCCCATACTGATGATGTCTTCCGGCTTGACGCCCTCCGGCAGATATTGCCGGACGGGGACGAACTCCTCAACGGTTTGTGAGTTATTGGCGACAAAAATTCTCTTCTTAACACTGCCCGATTCAAGCCAGCTATTGACGACCGGTTTTTCGCGCTGGCGCAGCAAATCATAGATGGCCTGCGACAAGGCCTTCAGTTCGGTCATCTGGTCATACAGGGATTGCAGCGATAATTCCTTGCCGCCGGCGGCTGATAGCGCAACAACGTTGCCCACGCCGGCTTGTTTGGCAATGGCGCTGATGGTTTCGCGCGTTTCCTGGATGGTTTGCGCGGCTTCCTCCAGTCCGGTTGAAACCGTTTCCTCCGTTGGGGCGGTCCCACCGGCTTGCAAATCCTCAAGGGCCTCGCTGATACCGGCCAACATGCTATAGGTGGTGTCCGTTTTACCCTGGAAGTCAATTTCTTTGCGAAAGGCTTGCACCTCGGCAAAAACGGCGGCGATGGGTATCTGGTTGACCAGGCCGTAGGTCTGGGCAATTTTACCGAAGAGAGTCTGCATGCCGCTTGCGTCGTTCGGCGTGCCCAGGTAGCCGGCCAGCAGGTCAATTTTACTCTTAAGCTCGGTCATGTTTAATGCATTCCAGTTCGCCAGCAAGGTGTTGATGTCGTCGGCCATTGTTGCGATTGTGGCGTTAATGGCGCTGATATCGGTTTGGATCGTCGTGAGCGTTGCGTTCTGCGCGGAAAGCGTGGCGTTCATGGCGCTCTGATCGGAGGCAACGCCGGAGAGTTGCGCGTCCAGGGTGTCAAGCCGGGCAAACACGGGCGAAAAGTCAACGGCAACGGCCTCATTGGCCACGACCTTAAGGGTCATGCTGTCCGCGCTGCCGGTGGTCGCTTCCGAACAGATAATCGTGTATTCGCCCAGCGGCCAGGTTGACTTGAGACTAAGGTTATATTCATAAACGCCCGTGGCGCTTATTTCGGTCATCAGGCCGTCGGCAACGAGGGCGCCGGCATTCTGGTCATAAACATTGATGGTGGGCGCTTTGCCGGTGTCGGTTTTATAGCGGATCAGCAACGTGGCGCCGTTAGTGGTGCTGGTGGGCCGGTTGAGAATTTTGGATTGCACGCCCTTTTTGGCTTCGCGGGTAATGGCCGAGGGCAGACCGGTGACGGTGTTAAGCGTCTGCGCCGCCTTGGAATAGAGCGTTTCCGATTCGGTCGCCCCGACGGCTGTCTGGATTGAACCAATACCGCTGAGGGAAGCATCCATCTTGACACCCAGGGTGTCTATCTTGGGATTAAGCGTGTTGAAAGAGGCGCTCAAGGAGGCGTAACTTGTGCCCAGCCACGCCGTATTAGTGCGGATTCCCTCGGTCTGAGCGATAATCACCGTGGTATTGCTGAGAATCTCGGCTTGTCCCTGATAAAGCCCCGCAAAATCAGTCTCGTCTGATAAACTAAACGTGATCGTGTTGGAAAATCTATTTCCGTTAAAATCAGCAATGCCGATATTGGCCAGATAGGTGTTGTTGGCGTTGGTAATGCCGCTGATATCAATGGGCAGCCGGAAAAAACCATCGCCATTGGGGCTGGCCTGGGAAGCGGAGGCGATCGCGCTCGCGCCGGCATCCACGATGCTGACCTGACAATTCCCGGCATCCGTTGCCGGAGCTCCAGAGGGTTCCTCCAGCCAGGCATTAACCAGATAATTCGTGCCTTCCGAGGTAATAGCCGCCAGCACGCGGTAGGGCGACGTCCAGCGCGGATCCAGATAAACAAAATTCCTGACTTCGTTGGTGTCCACGGTGAACACGATCCTTTTATCGTAAAAATCCGCGTGGTACCAGGTGGTTGTATAGGTGCCGAGCGGATATTCCCGGGCAGGGATAAGCCAGGCCGTTTGCGGCGTTTGCGATAGACCCGACTCTTCCCACCCGGAGGAACATTTCACGCTCAAATCCATGAACCAATGCACGCCAAAAGGCGCCGTCCGGTCATAATCGTGCACTTGGGTTAGATCATAGATATACCAATGCACCGTTTGCGTCTCCTCCTCCAGCGAGGCCCGGATGCCCCGCAGAAAAGAGCTTAAATCGCTCAAGCGAACATTGGTGCTCAAGTTCATGCCGCTGCCGGCGCCGGTTCCGCCGCCATACATTGCCGGCGAAGCCTGGCGGGAATCCCAGCCATCGCCCGACCCGCCGCGATAGCGGTAGGCGGAAACCGCGGCATCGGCCGGGAAAAAAAGCGCCATCAGGCCGAAGAAAAGGAAGCTGTGGATAAAAACACGTGAAGCATTAAGGAAATTGGAAATTGGAAATTGGAAATTGGAAACGCTTCGCAATCGGAACTGGATTCCCGCCTTCGCGGGAATGACATTTTGATCGCATTTCAGCCAGGCCATGGCAGATTTTTGTCTTCTGACCTCTGACCTCTGACCTCTGACCTCTAATTTATTATGGCGCGGTCCTGACACAACGTCCTCCATAAGTCGCGGTTCTATTCGCATCTATACTGGCGGCATTCTGCCGATCGGATGTCCTGAGCCGCTCCCGGTCATCCGGCCAGGCGCCGCCGCGGGCGCCGGCGCCGACGGCATCCGCGCCGGGCCAAGTAACCGTATTCGCGTCGCCGCCATCCGTCAACGCGCCATCGCCATGCGCAGGGGTATAGGTCCGTCCGGTCGCGTGGCCGATGGTAACGCAGAGTTCCCATACATTCCCGGAGAGCTCCAGGTTGCCGTAATAACCGGCCCCGGCCTGCGTTCGCGTCGTCTGCGTCGCCGAACTGGCAAACGCGCCGCAACGCATTGGACCTTGCACCAGAGGATGGTCGGTTGCCGCGCAATTGGCGTAATTGCTTGCATTGGTCGGCGTTTCGTCGGCATAACCGCCGCCGGCTATTCCCCGCGCCGGGCGACAATTAGTCGCGGAGCCCCACGGGTATTCGTTGGGAACATTTGCCGAGGCGCCGCGGCAAGCTTTTTCATATTCAAGCTCAGTCATCGGCCGCAACGCCGCGAAATCCGCAAAGGCCGCCAAGTCGGCCCAGCTAAGCCAGTTGCAGGCAATTGCTTCGCCGTCTTCGCCCTCATTATGATACGAATCATTATCAAGATTGCAGACATAACCACTCCTTTGCTTTTGAATTCCGTTGCGGTTCTGGGGTGTGGGAATGCCAGAGGCGCCGCCCATAAAGTCGCCGGCGCTTGACGCCGCGCAGCGATTAGCCGATTGCGCGGGAGTAAGCGCATTCAGAAAATCGCGGTAAAGTCCCTGTGAAACTTCATGTTTCATGGCATAATAGGCGGAATAACCGTTCGGCCAGGAAGCATTCGGCGCCGGCTGCCCGAGCGGATATCCGCCGGAAGACGATGCATTAGCGCCGGCGATTTTGGTCAGAGTAAATTCATTGGCGCCCGAACCCCCGCTGCCCGCGTAAAATGAACCCTGGGGAATATACACCATTTCAACGGCGTAAACCTTAATCTTGACCACATTCGTTGCCGACAGCCCATCGGCCTTATAATCCCAGACAAGCCGGACGCGCTCTGACGCCACTCGTCCCTGCGCTTGATCTCCCGTTGGGCGCCGTAAAAACGCTCCTTTCAAGTCAGCCGGCACAATGATATCCAGGTTGGTTCCGGCCTCCACTGAAAATCCGAGTGGATTATTTCCCGCGGTCTTCATGGTGGCATGCCGCCAGCGGGCGCCATTATCGGCGGAGTATTTCACAAAAACCCAGGCGGCGTCATAATTCACCTCATTGCGCCATGAATTATCCCAACTGATGTCAAATCTGACCCGGGCAGTCTGCGGCTGGGTGCTTTCTACAAGGCTCACGTTGGAAACGGCCACATTGTTCGCCGGCGCCAAGAAGGGCGAAAATACAAATAAAATATGCGCCAAACCAAATAGGCCAACACGTATGCCGCAATAAGATTGAATAAAGGATTTCATTTTTGTTACTATTCAGCCGCCGCGTTTACCGGATTGTTGACCACGGATTACACGGATGGCACTGATTTTCTCGTGAATCAAATTCCCCATATCCGTGCCATCCGTGAAATCAGTGGTTCCGAGTTTTTTTCGCTGGTGTTCACATGAGCAGTTAACGTGCCAACTGCGCGCAAAAGCCATAAGTGGCAGGAAGGCAGCATGATATAAAAACAGGATTACGTGATGATAAGGCGGTAGTTTAAAACCAAGATTATAAAACATAGAACCTGGGTTATAATTCAATAGATTAGGAATGGCCCGTTCTGTTGATAATTTTCGGACGACAACCAGATATACCAGTCTCCGGATGAAATTACCATGGCTGGATCGGCCAGTCCATCGCCGTCGAAATCGCCGGCCACCGGTGTCCCGCTCAGGCTGGACAAGACCAGATCAACCCGCGCGTAATTATTGCCGGATTCCCAAATATGCCAGACGCCATCGTCATCCACCCTGGTCGGATCAGCTTTCCCATCGCCGTCGAAATCGCCGGCCACCGGCGTCCCGCTCAGGCTGGTATACAAGACCAGATCAACCCGCGCGTAATTATTGCCGGATTCCCAAATATGCCAGATGCCATCGCTGCCATCGCCATCCACCCTGGTCGGATCAGCTTTCCCATCGCCGTCGAAATCGCCGGCCAGCGGCTCATTAGCCGAAAGCCCCAGCGGGTACGGTCCGGCCCGCTGATAAGCGTTGGAGGATAACCAGACATACCAGTTGCCGGACGTATCCACCAAAACCGGATCAGCTTTCCCATCGCCGTCGAAATCGCCGGCCAGCCACGTTCCACTCGCCGCCCCCAGCGGGTACGGCCCGTCCCGCTGATAAGCATTGGAGGATAACCAGACATACCAATTGCCGGTTGAATACACCACGTTCGGATCGGCTTTGCTGTCGCCATCAAAATCGGCGGGAACCGGCGTGCGCGCGCCTTGCGTGTCCACCGTGATTGGCCCAAAAACTGCCGATCCGGTTTCGCCGTATCTGGTGACCTGGTTGCGTACGCCGCGAAATCCGAGGCTGGAACTATTGTAGCTTGGCGCGGCGCCGTTGCGGGCCGCGGCGCGGCAACCGCGCGCGTAGTCGCTCCAACTG
>JACPGN010000018.1 GCA_016182435.1 Lentisphaerota bacterium
GCCTATGACGCCGACATAGCCGGAGCAGCCCAGGAATACGGCGTGGACGAGCGTTTGATCCGGGCGGTCATCTGGCGCGAAAGCCATTTTAAGCGGCGGCGGGTGGGTTCGCGCGGCGAAATCGGGCTTATGCAGGTTACCGAGAACGCGGCCCGCGAGTGGGCCGCCGCCGCGCGGGAACCCGTGCCAGGGAAGCGTGAACTGTTTAAGCCCTCCATCAATATCCGCGCGGGAACCTGGTACCTGCAGCGCGCCATTAAATACTGGTCGGCCAAGCCCAATCCCCTGCCCTACGCGCTCGCCGAATATAACGCCGGACGCTCTGTTACCCTGCGCTGGGCGGAGCACGACCAGAACGATCCCAATATCTTCTGGAACGCCATCAGCTACCCGACCACCCGGCGCTACGTGCGGGATATTCTGGCCAGTTACCGCCGTAGCCGCTAATCTCAGGGGGCCTTCCGCAGATTTATCTGCCTCTGGAGGAATCTGTGGGGCGATCGGAAAGAATTCACCTAACCGGAGACACGGAGGAAGATGTTCTCCTCACGTGTTCTCTTCCGACCAATCGTGGCGCGCGGCGCGCCACACTCATGTGGGGAGAGGGGAAGAGATCAAAAAGACGGATATTGCTCCGTGCCTCCGTGGTGAGTTTTTTTCTTTCATTCCGAATCTTCCACGAGCGGCGCAAACTGCAGATCGTAAAGACGCCGGTAGATTCCATTCAGGTCCAGCAATTCCTGGTGCTTGCCGGTTTCCACCAGGCGGCCCGCCTCCAGCACCAGAATCCGCTCGCAATGCCTGATCGTGGACAGGCGATGGGCAATGGCAAACACCGTGCGCCCCGCCATCAATTCGTCGAGCGCGGCCTGAACCAGCCGTTCCGATTCGCTGTCCAGGGCGCTGGTGGCCTCGTCCAGAATCAGGATCGGCGGGTTACGCAGAATCGCCCGCGCAATCGCCAGGCGCTGGCACTCGCCGCCGGAGAGATGCACGCCGCGCTCGCCGATAACCGTGTTGTAGCCTTGCGGCATCCGCAAAATGAACTCGTGGGCGTGCGCGCGCCGGGCGGAGAGTTCAACGGCCGCGCGCGAGGCCTCGGTATGCCCGTAGGCGATATTGGCCGCCACGGTATCGTTGAAGAGAATCGTCTCCTGGGTCACCATCCCGATCTGCTGGCGCAACGACCTGAGCGTAAAGCGCCGGATGTCCGTGCCGTTAATCAGCACGCTTCCGGCGGAAACGTCGTAAAAGCGCGGGATCAGGTTGACCAGCGTGGTCTTGCCCGCCCCGGAGTTGCCCACAATGGCCACGCGCTCGCCGGCGGCGACCGTGAAAGACAAGTCGCGCAACACCGGCTTTTGATCGTAAGCAAACTGGACGCGGTCAAAACTCAACTTGGCGACGCGTTCGCACAGCTCAAGGGCGTCCGGCGCATCCTTGATCGCCACGGGCGTATCCAGGATTTCAAAGATGCGGTCGGCCGAGGCCGAGGTCTGCTGAATATGCAGGTGAATCTTGCTGAGCTTCTTGACCGGCTCGTAAAGCGTCAGCATGGCCACGGCAAAGATCATGAAATCAGCCGCGCTCATGCGCGCCCAGCGGGCATAGAGCATGACCAGGGCCAGGCCCACAATGGAGATGAACACGATCAGCGGCTCGATGCTGGCCTTGGCGCGGGCCACGCGCATGATCCGGCCGAAAAAGTGCTGGCATTGTTCGCTGAAGCGCGCGACCTCGTAGCCTTCCATGGAAAAAGCCTTCACGATGCGAATGCCGGTCAGCGCTTCCTGGATGATGGAGACCAGGGCGGCGAGCCGTTCCTGGCCGTGCCGGGCATAACGGCGCACCCGCCGGCCAAAGAGCACAATCGGAATAAGACAGATCGGAAACAGAACCAGGCTGGCAAAGGCCAGGACGGGATCCAGCCAGAAGAGATAGCCGGCCACGCCCAGCAGCACAAAGGGCTCCTTGAGCAGGTCCCCCAGGATCACCGAGACGGCGCGTTCCAGCATCATTGAGTCGTTAACTATCCGGGAAATGAGCTCGCCGGTTCGGCTTTTGGAAAAATAGCGCACCGAAAGATCCTGCAGATGGGCAAAGGTCGCCACGCGCAGGTCCATGACCACGCGGTTCCCGACCCATTGGATGAAATAATCGCTCAGGAACTGTCCCCCACCCCGGCCGGCGGCAAGCAACGGAAGGCCCAGCGCCAGGAAAATTACGTTCCGCCACGGCGCGTTCTGAAAGATCTCGTGCAGGATGTTGCGCGCGGCCATGAGCAAGCCCGTGGTGGATCCGGCGAAGGCCGCGCCGCAGATGGCGCCGACGATAAGGCGCAGCAGGTAGGGACGCGTATAGCGCACCAGCCGCTTATAGGAGGCCCACTGCTGGCTCCAGCTTGTGGAAGATTTCCGCTTTGGGCTTCTCTTTTTTTCCCTGGCCATCATTTGCTGATCTTATGATTAACCAAACATATTTGAAATTTTAAACCAAGGTATATGTCTGTCATTCCCGCGAAGGCGGGAATCCAGTCCGGCTTTTCTGGATTCCCATTTTCATGGGAATGACAAGAACTCGGACGGTCGTTCATCAAATGTTCAACATAATATGACTAGATTCTACGAAGTAGAATCTAGTGCTTCAAATAGTGCTCCACCTCGATGGCCGCCATGCAACCGGTAGCGGCCGCGGTGACGGCCTGACGATAAAAACGGTCCTGCACGTCGCCGGCGGCAAAGACCCCCGGCACGCTGGTGCGCGTGTGTTCGGTGATGATGTAGCCATTGTCATCCATGGCCACCTGACCGGCAAAGGCCTTGGTGTTCGGCTTGTGCCCGATGGCGATAAATACGCCTGCGACCGGCAAAACCGTGAGCGCGCCAGTTTTAACGTTCTTCAGCCGCAACCCGGTAACTTCGCCTTGGCGGATATCGAGCACCTCGTTCACGATCGTGTCCCACAAAATAGTTATTTTGGGGTGCTGCCTGACACGCTCGGCCATGACCCGCGACGCGCGAAACTCCGTCCGCCGGTGGATTACCGTGACCTGCGCGGCAAACCGCGTAAGAAAGAGCGCGTCCTCCATGGCGGTATCGCCCCCGCCCACTACGGCTACGGGCTTATCGCGATAGAGAACCCCATCGCAGGTGGCGCAACCGGATACGCCCCGGCCCAGCAATTTCTGCTCGGATTCCAATCCCAGGTATTGCGCGCTGGCGCCTGTGGCGATAATCACGGTAAGAGCCTGGAGCGCCTCGCCGCTATCCAGGGTAAGAACAAAGGGCGCGCGCTTGAAATCCACGGCCGTGACCTCGCCGCTGGTCAGGCGCGTCCCGCAGCGCTCGGCTTGCTTCCGCATTTTTTCCATGAGCTCCGTGCCATCCACGGCCTCCGGAAATCCGGGATAGTTTTCAACGCTGGTGGTGGTGGTCAACTGTCCGCCGGGCTGGGCGCCCTCGATAATGATGGGATTCAAGTTGGCGCGCGCCGCGTAGATTGCCGCGGTGTACCCGGCCGGGCCTCCGCCAATAATGACTAACTGTTCCGCCATGACTTAAGCTCCTGCCGTGTTTTCCGAGTTGCACTATACCCTGGCGGCCGCCCATTTTCCAGTATTCTTTTTGTAACCGGCGGGCGCCCTCCGGCGACTCTATCAATAGAAGCAAGCAACTCTATCAACTAACCAAGGAGGTGCGCTAATTAAAAGCATAGGAATTTCAATGTTGTAGCCGGGGTCGGCGACCCCCGGACCGGCCTCAACGAGGCCGACTACAGCCTGCCTTGAGCAGGGCCGAAGGGCTTTTAGTTGCCGAAGGCCTAATTCAAAAATGCTGATGAATGGCAACGTTCTCAAAAGAGCTAAACTAAACATTAAACCAAGGAGTTCGGCAATGAAAACGACAAGAGGATTGATCTGCATAGCGGCACTGACTATGCTCGTGACCAGCCCAGTATGGAGCCTGGCCGCCGATAAAACCGGCGCGGCCGAGCGGGGCAAGCCTGAAGGCAAAGGCTTCGGCGGAGCTTTGATGGCCGAGCTGGAAAAATTGGATCTGACCGCCGACCAGAGCCAGCAGATTGCTTCCATCGTAAAGCTAAACCGGGAAGCAATGAAAGAGGCCCGCAGCGAGTGGAGCGAAGCGCGCGCGGCGCTGGAGCGCCAGATTCAGAATACGGTTTTTGATGAGCAAGCCGTGCGCAGCGCTTGCCGGAAAGTCGCCGCCTCTGGCGAAGAGTTCGCCGTGCAACGCGCCAAAATCGCAAGTCAGGTTCGCGCCGTGCTGACCAGCGAACAGCTCGCCGAACTGGACAAGCTCCGCGCCGAAGCGCGCGGCAAAATCGGCAAGCGCTTCGCCAAGGAGCATGGCGCGCCGGTGGGCGAATGACCCTCCTCTGGCGAGTAAAGTTGCGCGCCCTAAGCCTGGTAAGAACGCTTAATGGCCAGCGGAAGGCCGACGTGGAAGTCGGCCCTCCAAAATCTACGGATGGCGTGGCGGGCCTCCCGATTTATTGGGACTGGCTGGACTCATATTGCGAGGCAGGTCATGACCAGCATAGACGCACCCGGCAGCGACCAGGCGATCATTGAACGCGTCCGCAATGGGGAGATCAATGCCTTTGGCGAGCTGATGACCCGTTACCGGGCATGGGTTTTTGCGATCGTGCTCAGGCATGTCCCGCCTAACTGCGCCGAGGAGCTTGCGCATGACATCTTTGTTGAAGCCTATAAAGCTTTGCCGACTTACCGGGGCGCCGCCGAGTTCCGGCACTGGCTCGCCGGCATTGCCGTGCGGCAGTGTTGCACGTTCTGGCGCCGAGCCAGCCGCCAGCCGCAGAGTTGCCGGCTCAGCGATCTATCGAGCGCAACGCAGACGTGGCTGGACCAGGCCAGCCAGGCTGTTTCCCGGGAAATAGCCGAACGGCAGGACCAGCATCAGACGGCGCGCGAATTACTCGCTTACGCGCTCGACCGGTTAAGCGCCGAGGATCGGACCTTGATAACGCTCATCCATCTTGAGGAGCGCCCGGTGCGTGAGGCAGCCAAATTATTGGGCTTAAGCGCCGTTAATGTCAAGGTCCGCGCCCATCGCGCGCGCGCGCGGATGCGACAGATCATTGGGCAACTACTGAAACACGAGGAGGGCTAAACGTGAAAATCAATAAACAGGCGGATTCGCCTCGGCGGAGCCTGGATCGCATCGAACGGGAGCTATGGCACTCCGGAAGGTCATTTTCCGCCCTTGGCGGCCTGCCCAAGCCCGGCCAGGGATCCGCCTCAGGTGGAGAGCCTTTTGTGGGCAATTCCGGCTGGCAGGAGGGCGTTATGGCCGAAATCCGCGCACTCGGCCCGTTGCCAATGGCAATGCCACACCGGACCCCGCGCTCCGCGGGGAAGAAAGCAACCCTCTGGGCCTGGGCGGCGGCCGTCGCGGCTTGCCTGGTGATCGGCCTGGCCGGGTATGCGTTCAACAACCTGACGGCGGACGCCGTTATCGCCGGCTTGTTTTTGGATGATCCCGCCGGTTTGATTGCTAACCCGCTGTGGGTAGAATTGTGAAGCGTGAAAGATAGGAGGCAACTATGCACCGTTGGAAAGTAATACTCCGTTACGGACTGGTTTTCGCGCTGGGACTCCTGCTCGGCCTGGCCGGCAGTCACTTTGCCATTAAGCATCGTTTGGCGCGAGTTCTGCAGGATCGGCCGGCGGCGCAGCGTCAAATGGTAATGCGCCATTTGACTCGTCAACTTGAGCTCACCAAGCCCCAGCAGCTCGAAATCGAACGCATCGTGAACGCGCGAGTGCAGGCGCTGGCCGAACTGCGCGAACGGAACCAACCGGAGATCCGGGCGATTTTTCAGCATTCGCTTAACGAGATGAAAACGCATCTGACGAGCGAGCAACAGCAGAAGCTGGACCGGATCGGTCAACGGCTGCAGCAGCCAGGCTCCGCCGGAGCGCTTCGCCCAGGCATGCGCGGGTCCCGATTCTCCGAGAGGCCGGGAAAAGAAGCGCCGCTTCCATCCGGGCCAATGGATTGATAATGACAGCCGGAAGCCAGAGCGCTATATTTGCGCCTGGAGGAACCGTATGAACCGGCTGGAGAGCGCCTTCACCCTGATCGAAATCCTGGTGGTGGTGTTGATTATTACGATCCTGGCGGGAATCGTCGGGGTCAGCGTGCTGCGCCATCCCGGGGAAGCCAAGGTCACGGCCGCCCAGCTCCAGATTAAAAATTTCAAGACTGCCCTGCAACTCTACCGCATGGAACAGGACCGGTATCCTACCCAGGAACAGGGCTTGCCGGCCTTGTGCTTCAAGCCGATGATTGCGCCGGTCCCCGAAAAATACCCC
>JACPGN010000239.1 GCA_016182435.1 Lentisphaerota bacterium
GCCTTTGCCCGGCTTGGCCATTAAGGTCAGCTCCGGCGAGGCGATTTCGTTCCAGTCGCCGACATACTTGTCGCCCTTGTCGAAAACCGGAACGCCATAGGGACAGGCGTCAATGCAGGCCTGCACGCCCTGGCACAACTGCGGGTCAATATAAACGATGCCATCGGCGCGCTTGATGATGGCAGCGTTAGGGCAGGCTTCCAGGCAGGCGGGCTTTTCGCAGTGCTGGCAGGGCCGCGGGAACCACTGGCGCGCCGGCTTAGGATATTCGCCGGTTTCTTCTTCGAGCACGGGATTGTAGAGCATTCCCGGCGGCGTCTTGTTCTCCTGCTTGCAGGCCACCGTGCAGGAGCGGCACAGAATGCAGCGCTGCAGATCAATCACCATGCCCCAGCGCCGGGAGCGCTTCGGCGCCGCCTCGGGCGGCGCTGAGGCGGCCGGCTGCGCCGCATAGGCGCTTAGGACAACTCCGCCGGCTACCGCCGCCCCGGCCGTTGCGCCCAGCTTTAAGAAATCTTTGCGGCTGACCTTTGTAGACTCCAATGCCTCTGGACAACTGATTCGCACAGTACACCTCCATTAATCCTTTGAATGAACAGGTAGGGACGGCTCCCCGCCACAGGGCGGGGCCACGCGTGGCGCGTGACAAGCAAGTTTACCACGCCAAAGGCGTGGCGCCGAGTTTATCCCGCCTCGGCGGGACCGTCCGCTCTCTCAAGGCCGGAAACGGACGCCCCGGCGGTGCCGTCCCTACCCCCGTCATGTAACCCGCATTTGAACCATGCCAAATTCCTGGACATCTAGAAACTGACCTGGGCCAGGGCCCTGACGATGTCGTTATCCACAGAGGCGCCTTGCTCGCCGCGGAAGACGTAGTTCAAGACCAATTTGGCGTAGTTTTTCTTGAGGAAATAGTTCAGGCCGATGGTTTTCTCGTCATTGGCGTCGCTGCCGGCGTCCTTATTCGGGTCGTACCGGTCATATCGCGTAACGAGCTGGAACGACTCATTGAGATAGCAAGTGGCGGTTAAATAGAACGCATCCTTGTCCTTGCCGTCGCTTTCTCCCGTTGCATATTCGCCATAGACGGAGGCGGGACCTACCGTTACCTTGGCTTCGAGGCCAGTGCGACGGTTAGGCGTCTTGGCCGAACCGACTGCGCCGTCGTAGCGGGCAACGCCGAGGTGCAGGGCTTCAATCGGCTTAACGACGAGTCTGCCGACATAGGTCATCGCGTTATTGGCGTCCAGTTTATTCTGGCCCTCGCCGTTGAACATGCCGACGGAGGGCAGGATTGTCGCGTCGCCGAACTTGAAATCGCCCTTGTAGGTCGCGCCAATATCACGGGCGTCCGCCCACTTGAACTGCGAGACCATCGTTGAGCGTTCAATCAGGTCGAGCTTGGCTGAAGATTCCAATCCTTCCATGCCGAACGGGAACTTGTATTGTCCGATGTCAAATGAACTGGATGAATGCGGTTTAAGCGTGATAAAGAAATCCTGCAATACGGATTTGCGTCCCACCGAGGTGATGTAGTTCGTCCCGTTGATGTTGGACGTGGTCGTGTCATCTTCCCTTACCTGCGCCGGATCAATCATGACGGCCCAGGGAACCATCGGGGTGATTTCTCCCGACAGCTTTATTTCGGAGCGCCGCAGGCGGAAGGTATCATTCGGTTTTGCGCCGTCCGTGTACTGATACCAGCCCTGAAGCAGGCCATTGATCTTCATTTTGCCGAATCCGGACTGGACTGCTTCCAGTACGGTATCCTTCTTAGCCTCCGGGTTGCCTGGCGCCTGCGCCAGCAGCAATCCACCGGGAAAAATGCTCAGCACAAACAGGCAGGCAGAGAGAACCGATATTTTTTTCATCCTTTAACCTCTTTAATTACAGTGGGCGTTCTTCGTGCTTTGCGTTCTTAACATCAACTTCCATGTCCAACTGAACCCTAATGCCGTCTTTAATTACATCAGGCCACCTCCCTATTAAATGTAATAAGATCATTAGCCACAAAAAAGCACAAGCAGAGCACAAAAAATATTTTGTGAATTTTGTGCATCTTTGTGGCAAGATTGTCCTCCGTAGGCGGACTCGTGCTTCGTAGCGAAGGCTTACTTCGCAGAGTAGCATCCGCCTATGGCGGAAAATTCCTATGCTTTTTTCTTAAACTATGTCGCGGCTATGGCTTCGGCGACCGCCTGCCGCAGACGTTCAGGCTTGATCGGCTTTTCCAGAAACGCCTGGGGACCTTCGCCAAAGTACTTTTCCATGGTATTGGCGCCAAAGCCCAAGTTGGTTATCTTGTTGATTTCGGTGAGCATTAGAACCTTGATGTGCGCGGTTTCCGGGTTCTTCCTCAGTTCACAAAAGGTCGTGAAGCCGTCCATCCCGCCAGCCATCAAGGCATCGAGAATGATTACATCCGGCCGGGCGCTACGGGCAATGCGCAAGGCGTCCTCGCCGCTGCTGGTGGATAAAACCGGATAATCATGACCCAGCACCAGCGCGGCGTACTTCTGCAAGTCGGCGTCGTCATCCACGATCAATACGGTCGCGACATGCTTATCCGCCGGCGCCTTAAACTGAGACGCAACTGTTTGCGATGCCATAAACACAATTATTCCTTTTATTTGCTTATTTGCCGGACAGGATAGTCAGCCCTGCGCGCCTAAGTCAATTTATTCTTGATGGGATAAATCAACAATTCATAGCATGAAACACCGCTGCTAAAATGCGGCGGGGCGGGGAAGAAAAGGTAATGCGTCAGTCACGGCAGGGAGAAATGGCGCGACCACGCGTTCCGCGTGGCTGGCGCAAGGTTTACCACGCCAGAGGCGTGGTCGCGCCCTACGTAGGGCCTCAGCTTGCCTGCCCGCAGTGCTACAGCGTTGCAGGCGGGCTGAGGCCATTGGGAACGACGTCCCTAAATAACTGACGGGTTACCTGAAAAGAGACGCTTAATCAGGAATGGTCTGATCATTACGCGGCGCAGGGGCGGAGTCTTCCCAGGGCTGCAAACCCAAGAGGTAGGCGATAATTCCGTCAATGTCGTTGTCGCCAAGTTGGCCGAACCACTGGGGCATATGGATGAGCGGAGCAGGCCCTTTAGGATCGGCTTTAGCCGCGGGGTTGCCTTTCTTGATAACGTCCTTAACGGCGCGATACTGGGCCAGGACTCGCGCGCGGTTTTCAATGTCCAAGGGCGGCGCCATATTCTCGATAGCCACGCCGCTCTTCAAGAGGTCAGCGACATATTTGGCATCAGTTGCATCTTCAATAAACATTTTCTCGGCCATGGTATTAAGCGCGGGCACGGTTTTCTTGGCATAATTGATGTTTTTCACTCCGCCCTTGCCATCCGCGCCATGACAGGCAATGCAATACTTCGCGTACAGGGCGCGGCCCTTGGCTCCCTCAGGTTGGTGTCCTTCCTGGCGCCGGGCCAGATAGGAGGCCGGCACGGATCGCGCGGACAGCCCCTTGAGGAAGACGGTCAGGGCAATCAGCTCATCACCGGCAAAATTAAAATCGGGCATAGCCGTCACCTCGGGCTGGGTGGCCGGCGTTGCAATGGACTCGTAGATATAAGCCACATTGGGGTTCGCTTGGAACCGGGTAAGCAGATCATGCGGATCTATGGCTACGGCGTGTTTCACTCGCGCGCTGGCATCGGCAATGTCGGTAAGGTCCGGACCAAGCCGTCCGCCTTTGCCTTCGAGCTTATGGCAACCAAGGCAGCCCCGGGAGAAGAACAGGTCGTGTCCCTTCTTCAGGGTTTCCAGACCGGGGAGCGCCGGCACATCATGGCAGCGCATACAATTGGCTTCAATAAAGGGAGCGGTCAAGAGAGGTTTTTCCCAATCCTTCAAACCGATGGCGTGCGCGTCATGCCCCGTAAGGGCGCGACCTTGACCGTCATGACAGACGGTGCAGCCAATCTCCTGGATGTTGTGGGTTTCCAGATAATTACCGGGGTGGGTCTTCAGCGGCTGCTCCTCGTTTTGCAGTCGGGGATCTTCCAGGCCAACGTGACAGGAGACACAGCGATCAAGACGGTTAAGATTCGGCAGAACGAGTTGTCGGATTTCAACGGGATAGCGCACAGCGCCAGGCTTTCCGGCGCGCGCGTAAAACCCGACCAACTTCTGGCGGTAAGCGCGCTGATACTGGGCGTACTCCGGCGCCCATAGATCGCGTACTATTCATCAGGGTCGGATCCAAATTTCCGCTAATGCCCCGGCCACTGCGTGGGCCACCAGTAGAAGTTCCAATTGGGCCCGCGGTGCACGGTCCCGAAATACGTTAAAACCACATAGAACACCAGGAAACAGCAAAACACGGCGATGGCGCCCATACGGGTCGAAGCAGTCTGTTTAAGGACCACAAACGAAAAAACGGCGCTAAGGAGAAATAAGATGCTCCCCATATTAAAACAAATGACCCAGAGCTGGTTAACTCCCGGAATCCAGTCGCGCAGGCTACCGACATTCAATTGAAAGACGAGCAGGCCGACAACGGAAATGAGCGCAAAGGCGCAGGAACATCCTATCAGGCGGCGGGTTGGCCGATCGGGCCAGCGGCCGGCCGGAGCGCGTGCGCGATCCAGATAGGGAATAAGCGCGAGAGCGGCAAGGGCAATCGCCGGAATCAGCATCCCACCCATAAACCCGGAATAAGAAACAAGCTCCTGGACTCCCAGAAAATACCAGGGGGCCTTGGCGGGGTTTTCCGGCACATTCGGATTAGCCGCCTCTTTCAAGGGCGCATCGCACAGGATTGACCAGGCCAGCACAATGGCAAAAACCGCCATGACCACGGCCATTTCCGCCCGGAAAGCGTGGGGCCAACTGAACACTGTGTCCTTAAAATCCTTATCCACGCTGGCCGTCCGGCCAGGGATCAGAGCCATCAGGGAATAAGTTTTGGCTGGGGACTGGAAAGCCTGGTCCGCCACATCATCCTGCGGGATGCCCTCAAGCTCCGCGGGCCGGATATCGTCCGGGCGCGAAAGTCCGCCGTCTTTGCGAATGCGCCAGAAATGAATGCCGATCAGCGTTACAGTCATGATCGGCAGCAGCACGCAGTGCAGCCAGTAGAAACGCAGCAGACAATCGTCGCCAATGGCCAGCGACCCCAGCAGCATCTTGCGAATCAGCGTACCCGGATCAAAGAAGCGGGTAACATTGAGCGCATCGGTCAATTCGCGCGCCGATCCGGCGATATTGGAGCCTATGGTAATAGCCCAATAGGCCAATTGATCCCAGGGCAGGCAATAGCCGGTGAAACCAAGTCCGAACGTCAGCCCAAGCAAGCCGATGCCAACCAGCCAGTTGAACTCGCGCGGCTTCTGATAAGAACAGGTGAAGAAGACGCGCGCCATGTGCAGCATCACGGTTACAATCATCAGGTGCGCGGCCCAGCGGTGCAGATTCCTCAAGAGCCGTCCGCCGGCCACGGCATAGGTAATCTCCTTGATTGAATTATAGGCTTCCGCGGTAGTCGGCTTGTAGAAAAGCATGAGCATGACGCCCGTTACGGTCAGCAGCACAAAAAGCCAGAAACTGGCCACACCCAGTCCCCAGGTAAAACTTTTCTTGAGCGACCAGCGATGGATGCGCACAGAGTGAACGTGCAGAAAAAGGTTCTGAAATACTCCCTCGGCGCGCGAGCGCCCCGAGCGGGGAAAGCCCTGCCGAAACGCTGATTCGCGGAAGCGCCGGGGGGCCGCTCGCAGATTGGCCCACAACTGACTAATGCCGCCCGTGACTGCGCGGGCGGCTTTGGCATTTTCCTGGCCGCGTGACGAGTCGCTCATAGGGAACCTTGCGCGGGTGTGGTCGCTTGCTGCAACGCAAACTTAAAGCCTGACTTCACCGTTTTGCCACCGTCAACCGACAACTGACCATTGGGCAACATTGAGACTTCCAGCCAGGCCAGCCCGGTCGGAGCGGGTCCCTTCAAGAGCGCGCCGGTCGCGTCAAACTTCGAGCCATGACAAGGACAGAGAAAACCCCTTTCGTCATGCAGAACGATGCAACCGAGATGGCTGCAGACCAGGGAAATGGCATACAAGCCCTGATCGTCGCAGAAAACGATAACATTCTGGTCGTCGAAAACCTTTGTAACGCCCGGAAAGTAGTCTTGCGCCCGACCGACTTTGAACGCCAGGGAGGGGACCGGCAGCGCCGAAGGAACCACGGCCCGCACGAGTCCGGCTAACCACACCAGGATGCTCGCCAAACACGTTCCGGCGCCAAGCCGGGCCAGGAACTCTTTCCGTGATATACGGCTATCTTCCTGTGATTCAGTGTCGGCCATGGGGCTCTCTTTTCAAATTAGGCCCCGCAACGGGGCGACTGTTTCATGTAGCCGCGGCGGTGACGCCGTGGCCGCCGGCCGGATCCACTACAAAGATTGAATTTCATAGACATTGAATTAGGGCGCGCAACGGGGCAACTTCTGTTTTGTAGGGCGGGCATACCGCTTCGGTTGCCCGCCCTACAAACGGGTTGTCATGCCATAGGCAGATCCGCCTAGGCGGAAATTTCCTTAGCCTGAAGTTAATCAATGGCGCTCCACGGATCCCGGTCTGGTGTAAGGCCTCATCTTGAGGGACGGTTATGAACATCAACGCTGTCATTCCCGCCCCGTGTCAAAGCACGGGATAAACTCCAGCGGGAATCCAGCATTGATTTTTCTGGATTCCCGATCAGGTCGGGAATGACAATCAGCCCTCAAGAGGCATCTCGGTCTGGCGCCTACGCACCGCCCCCTTCGGTGAGCGAAGAAAGGTCGTGGGCTGTCCCACAAGTATTCTTAAACG
>JACPGN010000240.1 GCA_016182435.1 Lentisphaerota bacterium
CCCATCTTGGAGGGTCTGACGTGCTGTCCAAAAATGTCCAGAAGACATAGCATAAAGCGTGCCATTCCGACCGTCCTCACGCAGAAAGAAAGGTTTGAACGCACGAAAAGAAAACGTTTGATCGCACCGCGGCATGAAAAAGAAATAAGTTGCCACAAGGATGCACAAGATTCACAATCAAACAAATTGATTCTAATTGGTCCAAACCTCCGAACCTGACCGCCGCGTCAACCTGGGAATTATTATACCCATGAGCGCATCTGATCCCGTTTCCATCGTAATTCCCGTCTTCAATGAGGAAGCCAACCTGCCGGAACTGATCCGGCGGACCCGGGCCGTGGCCCGAACGCTGGCGCGGAGCTGCGAGATCATCCTGGTGGATGATGGCAGCTCCGACGCCTCGCGCCAGCTCATCAGCCAGGCCGTGGCCGCCGATCCCGGCGAGATCATTGGCGTTTTTTTCAACCGCAATTACGGCCAACATGCCGCGGTCATGGCCGGCTTCGCCCAGGCCAGGGGCGAGATCGTCGTAACCCTCGACGCCGATCTGCAGAATCCACCGGAGGAAATCGTGCCCCTCGTTAACAAAATGGATGAGGGTATGGACGTGGTCGGTTCCATCCGCGTGCCGCGGCGCGACAGTATTTTCCGCCGGTTTTCCTCGTTCCTGGTGAATAAAATGACCGCCCAGGTGACCGGCGTGGTCATGCGTGATTATGGCTGTATGCTGCGAGGCTATCGCCGCGGGGTGGTCCAGGCCATGTTGCAGTGTCATGAGCGCAGCACGTTTATTCCGGTGCTGGCCAACAGCTTTGCGCGCCGCACGGCCGAAATCGAAGTCCGTCACGCTCAGCGCCGCGCCGGGGAATCCAAGTACAGTTTGTGGAAATTGATAAATCTGCAGTTCGATCTCCTGACCGGTATTACCACGTTGCCTCTGCGGTTCCTGAGCATCGCGGGCGTGCTGATCAGCTTGGCCGGCATCGGTCTGGGCGTGCTGATCCTGATCCTGCGGTTCGTCTGGGGGCCGGAGTGGGCGGCCATGGGTGTCTTTACGCTCTTTGCCATCCTATTTATTTTCGTCGGCGGCCAGTTTGTGGCCATGGGCATTATGGGCGAGTATATCGGCCGCACTTACACCGATGTGCGCGGCCGGCCCCGTTACTATATTGAGCAGGTCGTGGGCCAAAGCCGCTTGAAAGCGCCATGAGCAAACAATTAATCATTGCCGAAAAACCATCCGTGGCTGCCGATATTGCCCGGGCCCTGGGCGGTTTCCGCAAGAACAAGTTTTTTTTCGAAAGCGAAACGTATCTCTTGTCTTCGGCCGTCGGCCACCTGCTGGAGCTCGCCGTGCCGGATGGGCAGGAAGTCAAACGCGGCCGCTGGAATATCGCCAATCTGCCGGTTATTCCCACGCACTTTGATCTGCGGCCTATCAAAAAAGCCGAGCTGCGGCTCAAACTGCTGCTGCAACTTGTCAAGCGCCCGGAGGTGGCCGCGCTGGTAAATGCCTGCGACGCCGGGAGAGAGGGCGAGCTGATCTTCCGCTACCTCGTGCAGTATGCCCGCAGCGCGAAACCCATTCAACGGTTATGGCTGCAATCCATGACGCCTGGAGCGATCCGCGAAGCCTTCGCGGCCTTGCGCAGCGACGCCGAACTCAAGCCCCTGGCCGATGCCGCCATTTGCCGCTCCGAAGCCGATTGGCTGGTGGGCATCAACGGCACGCGCGCCATGACGGCCTTTAACTCCAAGCTGGGCGGCTTCCAGCTTACCACCGTCGGCCGCGTGCAGACCCCGACCCTGATGATCGTGGTCGAGCGCGAGGAAAAAATCAAAAAGTTCGTGCCCTGCGATTACTGGGAACTGCACGCCACCTTCCAGGCCGCCTCCGGTGAATACCCCGGCCGCTGGTTCGACTCAACCTTCGCTAAAGGCAAGGCCGAAGACCCCGACGCCAAACCGGAGCGCTTGTGGGACCACGCCCGCGCCGAAGCAATCCGGCAAAAATGCCTGGGCCAGAGCGGCGTGGTCAGCGAAGAAACCAAGCCGGTCACGCAACTCTCACCCTTGCTCTTCGACCTGACCAGCCTGCAGCGCGAAGCCAATGGCCGTTTCGGGTTTTCCGCCCAAAGCGCGCTGCGGCTCGCCCAGGGGTTATATGAACGCCATAAAGTCCTGACCTACCCGCGCACGGACGCCCGCGCGCTGCCGGAGGATTACCTGGGCATAGTCAAAAAAACCATCGCCGTTCTGGCCGGGACCGGTTACGGCGAGTCAGCCGAGCGCATTCTGCAGCAGGATTGGGTCCAGCCCAATAAGCGCATTTTCAACAACGCCAAAATCTCCGACCACTTTGCCATTATTCCGACAATGCAAAGACCGAAGGCTTTGAATGAAGAAGAGCGCAAAATTTATGACCTGGTGGCCCGGCGCTTCCTGGCGGTGTTTTACCCGGCCGCCGAGTTCTTGATGACGACCCGCATTACGCGCGTTGAAGAGGAGAGCTTCAAGACCGAAGGCAAGGTCCTGGTGAAGCCCGGTTGGCTGGCGGTCTACGG
>JACPGN010000232.1 GCA_016182435.1 Lentisphaerota bacterium
GCCGAGGAATGGTGCGAGAAGTATGCGCATATCTGGCGCGCGGAGCACGAATCCCTGGAGCGCAACGGCTTCCTCCAGATCAACGTGGTCATCAAAAGCGAGAAGGGGCTGCACTTCGCGCCGGCCTCGACCCTTTCGACCCTGGCCCAGAAATTTGATTGCGAGGTCTATCTGCACCGGGCCGGTATGGACTATTTCAATTTTATTCTGCAGGGCAAAAAGTACTTAAACGTCAAATCGGTGTTGTGTCTGCTGACCGTGGCGGCGGAAAAAGGCGAGCAGTTGGAGTTGATCGCCACGGGGCCGCAGGCCAAGGCCGCGCTGGAAGCCATTGCGGCGCATATCAATCGGGAAGCCCAGCCGCAGGAGATTGAAAAGGTCGCGGGCGTTGAAAAGCGCTGATGGTGAAGCACCCCGCGGCAAGCCGCGGGGCATCTTTGCGGAACCCTGCGAAGCCAAGGATGCCATTTTATCCTCCGTAGCCCGGAGGGCGAAGGATGGACCTCCCTGTGGTAAGCCACAGGGCTTCCTGGCGAAGAAGGGTGGAAAATAATCATGCCAGCTCCAGCGCCAGGAAGCTCAAACCCGGTCTCAGAGCATGTCCCGCTTGAGCTTGAGGATTTGCTTCATTTCCTGAAGGCGAATTACACCGCGCTGGCCGTGGGCGCGGCGGTGGTCGTGCTCGTGGCCGCGGGGCTGACGCTGTACCTCTTGCAGCAGCGGCGCGCCGATCAGCGCGCCTCGCAGTTGCTTTTAATGGCGCAAACGTCGAAGCAGTGGGAAGAACTGCTCGCGCAATACCCCAACGCGGCGGTCTCTCCCATTGCCCTGCTGGCCCTGGCATCCAGCCAGTACAGCGCCGGCGCTTACGACCAGGCGCTCGAGAATTATACCCGCTTTCAGGCAAAATATCCCCGGCACATGCTGGCGCTGGCCGCTGAGCTTGGCAAAATCCAGTGTCAGGAGGGTCGCGGCGAGATCGAGCCGGCTTTTAACGGCTATGCCCAGTTTGTCTTTGACCACCCGGATCATTTTCTGACGCCCCAGGCTTTGTTTGGCCAGGCCCGCTGCCTGCAACTCATGCGCCGGCATCGCGAGGCCAAGGCAATTTACGAGGATTTCCTGGTAAACCATCCCAAAAGCGAATGGGTGGCCCAGGCCGAGTTTGCCCTGCGCTTCATAGAGCGCGAAATCCGCGCGCAGTCCTCCCGGGCCATCACCAATGCGCCGGCCGGCAAGCCGTAGATTCTACTTCGTAGAATCTATTCATTTTATATTGAACATTTGATGAACGACCTTCCGAGCGCTTGCCCGCCTGCAACGCTATGCGTAGCATTGCGGGCAGGTCATTCCCATGAAAATGGGAATCCAGAAAAAGTCAGACTGGATCCCCGCCTACGCGGGAATGACAGATGCATAAAGTAGCCTTTATCAGAATGTAAGGCCTCAGTTATTGGTGGGCGCCGATCCCAATGGCCTCAGCAAGCTGAGGCCCTACGTAGGGCGCGACCACGCCTCTGGCGTGGTAAACCTCGCGCCTGCCACGCGAAACGCGTGGTCGCGCCATTTCCCCCAATTGACTGACCCATTACATCAGAATGACTAAAAATTTGAAATATGTTTGAATAGTCTTTAATTTGCGCAAGCCGCGCTTAAAATTCCCTGCCATGTCTGCCGCACATCCTATCACCGTCGGCTTTATCAGCCTGGGCTGCGCCAAGAACCTGGTGGATTCGGAAATGATCGCTGCGGACCTTGCGGCCGCCGGTTTCCAGATGGCAAGAGCCCCGGAGCGCTCCGACGTGGTAATCGTGAATACCTGCGCTTTTATCCGGGACGCCAAGGAAGAATCCTTAGATGCCATACTGGAAGCCTGCGACTGGAAGCAGCGCGGCCGTTGCCGCGCCGTGCTGGTGGCGGGTTGCCTGCCGCAGCGCTATCGCGCCGAGGTTCGCTCACTGTTGCCGGAAGTGGATGCCTTTATCGGCCTGGACGAACTGAGCCAGGCGCCCGCGCTGATTCGCCGGGCGCTGCAGGGCGAGCGCTCCGTGGCGGCGATTTCGCCCGCGGCGCGCGCGGTGCTGGAACCCTCCGGACAGCGAATGCTCTTCACGGGCGGCGCTTATGCCTATCTGAAAATCGCGGATGGCTGTAACCATACTTGCGCATTTTGCGCCATCCCACAGATTCGCGGCCGCTACCGCTCGCGGCCGATTGGCCGCATTGTGGCGGAGGCCGAGCAATTGCTCAACCGCGGCGTTCGCGAGTTGAACCTGATTGGCCAGGACACCACTTCCTATGGCAATGATCTGGGCGCGCGCGCCAACTTGCCGGCGCTGCTCCAGGCCCTGGGCCGCCTCGGCGGCCGGTTCTGGATCCGCGTGTTGTATGGTCATCCCGCGCATGTGACTGCGGCCATTCTGGATGCTGTCGCCAGCGTGCCGCAGGTCTGCCATTACTTGGATCTGCCCATTCAACACAGTGCCCCGGAGATCCTGCGCGCCATGGGCCGGCCAGGCACGCCTGAGCGCCTGCGCCGAACGTTTGCGCGTATTCGCGCCGCATTGCCGGGCGTAACGCTGCGGACTACCTGTCTGGTTGGTTTTCCGGGCGAGACTGAGAGACAGTTCCGGAATTTACTGGCATTCTTGAGCGAAATCAGGTTTGATCATGTCGCCGTCTTTACCTATTCCAAAGAGGAAAATACGCCGGCGGCGGAATTGCCGCGCCCTGTGCCGCGCGCGGAGGCGCAACGTCGCAAGCGGCGCCTTATGCTTGCTCAACAGCTGATCGTAGCAGAAATGGCCGCGGCCCGAATCGGCGCGAGCGATGAGTTGCTGGTGGAACGCTTTTGCGCGAAACGGCGGATGTGGGTGGCTCGCTCGCGCGGCCAGGCGCCGGAGGTTGATGGCGTAGTCTACCTGAGGGCGCCGGCGAACAGCTTGACGCCCGGCGCTTTTGTTCGTGGCCGGTATGTGGCCGCGGCCGGTTATGATATGCAAGCTGTTATCATTAATTCAACGCACAGAGATTTCGATGTTTGTAGCCGCGCCCGTAAGGGCGTGGATCCCTCCGGCGGCCACGGCGTCACCGCCGCGGCTACATAAAAGATTTACCGCATTTGGCAACCTGATTCATGAATCTCTCGAATCAATTGACGATTAGCCGGTTCGGGATGGCGTTTGTCATGGCGCTCTTTCTGACTCTGCCGCTGCCCTATGGCAAGACGATCGCGCTCTTTGTTTTCCTGCTGGCGGCTCTCACCGATTTCTGGGATGGGCGCCTGGCGCGCCGCCGGGGCACCGTGACGGCGTTCGGTCAGCTAATGGACCCGCTGGTGGACAAGGTGCTTATCTGCGCGGCCTTTATCAGTTTCGTGGCTATCCATCAAATTGTGCCGGCCTGGATTGTGATCATTATTTTGACCAGGGAATTCATGGTCACGGGCTTGCGTTTGCTGGCGGCCAACCATGGCCACGTGATTCCGGCCAGCCGCTGGGGCAAGCATAAGACCGTCTGGCAGATGGTGGTCATTATCCTGATCCTGATCGGACTGGCCGGGCGCGAGGACCTGTTGCCGCTCCTGCTGCCGGGCGCGACCCCCGCTCTGAGCGGGGTAAACTTGCAAACATTCCTGGATTCGTATTATGACCGTTATTTCCGGTATGCAACATTCTGGCTTTCCGCCCTGGCGGCCTTCTTTACGGTGGTGTCCGGCAGCCTCTATCTCTGGCAATGCCGGCGCCTGGTGCTGGAAGCGAAATAGCTTATGATTAACCAGGATTGGGATCTCAAGCCGCGCTCCGCGCAGTGCGGCCAGTGTCAAACACCGTTTGCTCAGGGCCAGGAATATGTATCCCGGCTGACCTACGGGCCCCAAGGGTATGAGCGCCTGGATTGCTGCGGGGCTTGTTGGGCCCAAGGCCAGGGCGCGGCCGAGGCCATCAGCGTCTGGCATGGTGTTTTTGAGATGCCGCCAAACTGGTGCGTATTTATGAACACCGCCAAACCGGCGACTCGTTTATCATCACCGATCCCCAGTTGCGCCTGGACCAGGTCAAACAGGTCCAGACTGAAGTAATGGCCCTGCTTGCCGCGCCGGCCGTGCCGGCCGAAGAGAAGACGGAATCGTCTGATGAGAAAACCACAGATGAACACGGATAGACACAGATTGAAAATGAATATTTTCATTTGCGTTTATTGGCTCGATTCAGCATTTATCTGCGGTTATTCTAATAATAATTTCTCGGGGGCTTGTGCTGGATTATAAAATCAGCGGCGCAAAGGTGCTGGATGGCACTCTCGCCGCGCCGATCCAAGCCGATGTTGGCGTCGCCGGCGACCGCATTAGCGCCATCGGCGACCTGAGCCGCGCTGAGGCCGCCGCAGTCATAAATGCCGAAGGCCGCTATGTGGCGCCCGGATTTATAGACGTCCATTCCCATTCCGATGCCTATCTGCTGATTGAGCCTTCCGCGCCAAGCAAGCTTTACCAGGGCGTAACGACGGAGG
>JACPGN010000234.1 GCA_016182435.1 Lentisphaerota bacterium
CCGACTGTCCTGCCGCAGTATCAGTTTCAAGACAATGTCTGCTCGCACTTCTTCTTCAAGAGCGGCGCCTTGGGCACAATCCTCTCCTCCCATACCCATAGCGCCTGGACCAGCGACTCAAAGGCGTGGCCCGCGCTCGGCCACGAGATGCAGATGATTTTCACCCTGAGCAAGGGCTCGATCGGCGTTAACTTCCTCGCGCCGTTAATTCTGATCAACCGTTTTCAGGAATACCCATCGGGTTCGGGGGGCATGCGCGTGGAACACGATCGCACTGACAATTACACGGCCATGGGCTCTCACGCCTTTGCCCATGACATCGCCAAAATGCGCTGGGAATTTATCCGGCGCCTGGCGAACTCTCAACCGCCGGTCCAGACTACGCTCGACGCCTGGAAAACCCACCGGGTGTGCCTGGCGGCCGAGCAGTCAGTCCGCGATAATTTCCGGCGCGTGGACGTTGATTATACATTGCCCGCGGGGCTATAAATAAGGACAGTAACCCTGAGCCATAATGGCTGATTGTCATTCCCGACCTGATCGGGAATCCAGAAAAATCTCATGCCACAGGCAGATCTGCCTCTGGCGGAAAATGCTGGATTCCCGCCTTCGCGGGAATGACAGCATTGAAGTTCATAATCTAACCAGATGGCTGAGGCATTACGATGAAAACGCTGCGCGTGGCTATCGCCCAGTTCAACAGCCGGCTGGGCGATCTGGCCGGCAATATGGCCGAGGTCGCTCGCCTCAGCCGCGAGGCGGCCCAACAGGGCGCCCGGTTGATTTTGTTTCCCGAGGGTTGTCTGACCGGTAATGCCCTCAAAGACGCGCGGCAACAGGCGGTGCTGCCGATGGAAGCGCAAGCTTTCCAGCCATTGCGCGCCATTGCCGATGAGCGCAACATCACTATCTGCGCCGGCTTTGCCACGCCCTATAACGACAAATTCAACATAGTTCATGCGATCCTTCAGCCAGGCGAGAAACCCCTGTTCCAGCGCAAAGCCTGGCGCGCGCCTACGGAGCCAACGTTTCTGGACCCTTGGCCTGACCCGGAACGCATGAGCTTCGTCTTAGACGGCGTGCATCTGGCGGTGGCTATCTGCTCGGAATATGGCGCGCCGAAAGTCGAAGCGGCCCTGGCAAAAGTCAAACCCGCGGTCATCCTGCAGCCTTCGGCCGGATCTCTAACGGAGGAGCAAGCGTGGAAAGACAACACCAAACCAACAGCCGCCGCCACTGCCTTCAGCCAGGAATGGCGGGCAGTTGTTGAACGGGCAGTTGAGGATATACAGCGGCGGCGCGTGGCCAAACTCGGCGCCAATCCCATCGGATTCGACGGTGAAACCTGGTGGCCGGGCAATTCCTTTGCCATTGACGCCACCGGAAAAATTCTGATCTGGCTGGAAGGCGAAAACCGCCCTTCCCGGATGAAAGCCGCCGTCGGTGTGGCCGAGCTGACGATCACTGAAAGCTGAACATAACGACATAAATATTAAATACAGGGCTTTTCTGACCCTGTCTCCGCTCCCACTATTCATCGCTTGTAAAGATTAATGTTTATTGTGAAGGTGACCCTAATCCGCCCCCTGATCCGCCCCACACCGTCAGCGCGCACGCCGATCTCTACGAAAAAATCGTCCACGCTTTTCAGAGCGGGAACGCCGCCGCGTAAGCCCCCCTTCACGACGTTCACCGGTATTGCGCGTAGAGCGCCCGTGTCTTTTCGAGGTAATACTGGAAATCCGACCACCCAACCTCCGGCGGCACGTGGTGGTCCATCGAGGGCAGGTACCCGCCGCGGCGGAACAGCGGCGGCAGTTTCGCTTCCAGCTCCCGGTCGATGGCCGCGCGTCCCTTGGCCAGTTCCCGTTTGTCGAGCCCGCCGGCGATGATGAAATCGGGATACGCCTCGGCGATGCGCCGGATATCCATGCCGGCGGCCACCTCGAACGGCAGCATGCCGTCAATGCCCGCCTCGCGGAACAACGGAATCAACGCGGTCACGTCGCCGTCGGAATCCACCAGAAATTTCTTCGCGCCGCACGCGCGGAAGAAAGCGGTCAGTTCCCGGTAATAGGGCAGCATGAATTCCCGGACGAGCGCCGGCGCGATCAGTGGCCCGTTCTTATAGGACATGTCCTCCCACACGAACACGAAGTCGAATGTCACGTCCCGCAGAATACGGGCGTAGAGCTCCTGGAGAAACGCGAGATGATGCCGGCTGATGGCGTGGACCAGGTCCGGCTGGTCGTAATAGGCCAGCAGCAGGTTTTCCAAACCCATCAGGTCCCGGTGCCAGCCAAAGAAGCTTATCTCGATGCCGCCCATCACCAGCACATGGTTCCGGCGTTTCAGCCGCTCCGCGGCCGCTGGCCAGTCGGTGGGAAACCGGCTGGGCGTGCGCGGGTCGAGCCGTTCTTTCAGCCGCTCGAAATCACGCCGATCCGACACTGGATGCCGGATATACCGGGGAAACGCGGTGGCCTGCCGGCTGATTTCCTTGATCACCCCTTCGGCATCCTGGACGATCCGGGTGTCGGCGGTTTCCAACAGGATTTTTTCCTCGAACGGCGGCCAGATCCGCGCGGCCACGGGCACGCGGTCATAGCAGGTAATCCCCGTCTCGGCCCAAGGTGCGTCGCCCCGCAGGCCCTCCCGTTGCCAGCGCGCGAGCGTCTCCGGCCAGTAGCCCCACTCGAACTGGCACAGTTCGTCCGGCTTCTCGAACCGGAGCAGCGCCTGGATGGATGCCGAAACGTTCATGACAGCATAGGGTCAGTAGCAGCTCAGGGCCGAGATTCCAAGGCTGCCGCAATGATCGTCTGCAGAAGCTTGGGATACTCCGGATGCTTCCGCACTATTGCGGTTAGCTGGTAATGCCAGTCTTGTGGTGGCAACAGGTAAAGGCGCGTTCGCCTGCCCGCGATGCTACCTGTCCTGTGCTTGTATCGTTGACACGTTCTTTCAGGCCCCGTCACTCGTTCATTGACCACAAATCGATAATATAATCATCCGCGCCATTGTCGCACACCCCCCAGTCTGACGCGAATATCACATACCGACCGTCGAGCGACATCGTGGGTTGCGGCTGATGGTAATACTCGCAATTGGAGGAACGGTGATGCGCGAGTCGGCGCACCAGGGCTTGGCTGTTTTGCCCATTATCGGCCGCCGTGCCGGCTGTATAGACCAGGTAAATCTCGCCGGCAAACGGTTGCCCCGCATTGCCGTCGCCGGAAAGAACGCAGACGCCGTTGGGTCCCTGGCACGAAATGTGGCCGACATGATCCCATCCGGTGTCAAGAATGACCTTGTCGTACCCCGCGCTAAAGTTGACCGAGCCGGGAAACCGCGTGGTGGTGAGAAGGAGGCTATTGCCAAAGTAGGTCGTCACGTATATTTCATTGCCGTTCTCGTCATACCCCATATCGCCATGCTGACGATGCTCAGCCACGTGACCGACATAGGCGCCGGTGGTAATATTGTATAGCTCCACGCCACGGTAGCGTTCGGCGCCATCGCCATTCCACTGGATTACCAGGTATTGCCCGGAGGGAGACGCCGCCACCCAGTTGGGGCCGCCATCGCCGCTCACGCTCAACTGCGCCCCCAATGTGCGATTCCGTACGTCGATCGCGACGAAACGCATGTTGCCATCGGCCTGATATAAATAGGCCCCGAGCCAGCGTCCGTCGCGCGACATTTCCTCCCACGAGATCGCGGCGCTCACCCGTTCATACGTGCCGGGCAACGTCATTAAGGCGCTCCGACTGCCGGTGCGCACGTTTACTTTTTCCACTACGACCGTCACGTTGCCGCTACCGGTGTCGTTGCTGTCAAAAAAGATGATTTCATCGCCGTTCGCCGGATTCCAGCGCGGCGCGTTGATGTCGTCGGGCAACGTGAATACCAATGCTCCGGTTTTCACGTCGCGCACAACAAACGAGCCATTCTGGTTTTGCCAGATGAGCGAGCTGTCACGATTGAACGCCTGGAGCTGCGAATATTCATGCCGTTCATGGTGCGACCCGTTCTGGTTGGGAGCGTCGACGACGCGCCGAAGTGTGGCGCCGAATACCGGCTCGGTAAAAGAGGCGCCCACCGGCTGAAGCGCCATGGAGGGTTGAGCCAAAACCAAACTCGGATCGGTAATTCCTACGCTCGGCGGCGCGATGATAAAGGTTGCGGTAGCATACACGATGGAGTCATCGAGTTGCCCATTCAATGGATCCACTCCAAAATAGACCGTGTAACCACCGGGCGACAACGCAGCGGAATTCACCACTTCCGTGCTGGAAAGATTGACTAACGGCCCCTGGTAAGCCGGTTGAATCCCGGACAAATTGCCGATCGCCGACCATTGATAATTTACGTAATGATACCATGTTCCGCTGTATTCCGCCGCCAACCACCAGTCCATGTCGCTTTGAACGCCACCCGCATCCAGTTGCAATGTCACCGTGATGGTTTCGCCGTATTGGTTTGAAGACGGACCGGAAGATGCATTCACTTTGACGGATGGACTAATGGCCGTTGTCTTGGCGTCATACCCATCTACGCTTCCCCATACCCGTTCATGACCGCGCGGACCAGAAGGCGTGGATTCCGGATAACTCACAAACGCTATCCGATCTTCACCCACCGCCACCGCGTTCAACAACACCAACACAACCCATAGGAACAGGGGGAGCGCCCGCCGGGCACGGACACAACCTACTGACCGCATAATATTTACATTCACACAATGTAACTGCTCAGGTAGGCATCGCCTGATGCCACCCGCCTGCCCAAGCGTCGGCCAGGGCGAATGGATCCTACAATCTTCTGCTGTCATAGGGCTGGCACTCTAAGGCCGCCTCAACAATTGCTTGCAGAAGTTGTGGATATGGGATACCGCCGGCTTCCGCCGAGCACGCTAGGGCCTGATCTTCCTCCAGCAAAGGATTGCAATTCACATCAATAACCCGCGGCCGTCCGGCGGCGTCTAAGCGGAAATCCACGCGCCCATAGCCCCAGCCGCCGACGGCGCGAAACACCCGCAAGGCGGTCTGGCGGAGCTCGCACGCTAATTCGGGCTTGACCCGCGCCGGGCAGCTTATGCTGATTTTTTTATATTCCACGGTATTTTCCAACCAATTGGCGGCATAGGACAGGATCGGCGGAATATGAGCAGGCAACTCTTTATAATTGACCTCCGCTATGGGCAGAACCCTCAGCTTGCGGCCACCCAGAAGGCTCACGTTGAATTCGCGCCCGGAAAGAAACTGCCGGGCCAGCGCCGGCTGAGCATAAGCCTTGAGAATCTTCCGCACCTTGCGCCTTAGCGCTTTTACGGAATAAACCACCGAATCGCGCTCTAAGCCGATTCCAGCATGCTCGTGGCTGGGTTGCACAATCAGCGGAAATTGCCACCGGCGCCGGCCAACATCGCGACTGTGCTCCAGGAGCTCGGTCGGGGATGGGATCGCAATGCCCAAGCTATGCAAGAGGCTGGCAGTTGTATACTTGAAGCAGGTCAACCCCAGCGCTAAAGCCGGCGAACCGGTCAGGGGATAGCCCAGCAGTTCAACCAACGCCGCTACGCGCATCTCATCCACGGTCCCCGGCACAACATCTTCGTATTGATTGAAAACCACATCGGGCCGCAGGCGCCTAAGGCGCTTCTGGAACGCTGACAGGTTCTGCGCCAAGGGCAGGATCGTAAGGCGGTATTTGAGCTGGCGCAATGCCTGGGCCATGCGCCCAATCATGTGGCGCAGTTCGGTAAGGCCGCTGGTGTCGCCAGGCTCTTCGGGTTGACCCAAGGTGCTCGCGTTATAAATGAGCGCGATCTTAAGAGGCTTAGCCCGCATGTTGGCACTCAGAGCGCGTCCATAAATAACATATACAAGAGCCTATTCGGACACGGCAACAGAGTGCCGTGGCTACAACAGGATGCGCTCTTCCTGTAGCCGCCCCACTCCGCTGGGGCGTCCGTTAACGGTCGTGGCACTACCGCCAACTTGATCAAGTTAATTATTGACGGTTCCTAAGTCAGGTCTTGCCGAGTGCCGCTTGGAACCGAGCCTGGCGCTCAGCGCTCGAACTGACCGGCTTGACCGGTCCGATCCACTTCACAATATCCTCGATGCGGCTCTTCGGCGAAGGATGGGTCTTGGCAAAATCAACTCCGCCGGGCTTGAGGCGCTCCTGCATCTCGGTCAGCATGGCGGCAAGCCCCTGCGGGTCATAGCCCGCGCGCTGCAAGATGGTCACGGCGGCTTGATCGGCTTGGCGCTCAAACCCGCGCGCGTAGCCGTTATTCATCATCGTGGCGGTGATGTCGCCGATGGAACCCTCGAACGCTTCAGTGAGCTGCGCCAGGTCCTGACCGCCCAGCGATTTCGCGCTTTCCGCGGCCAGGATCGTCAGGGCCGAAGTCAGCCGGCCCTTCTTGATCGCCCGCAGGCCGTGTTGGAACGCCACGTGAGCTATCTCATGCGCCAGCACGGCGGCCAGGGCGTCCTCGCTCCGGCAGCAGCGGAGCATACCGCGCGAGATGAAGATCAGCCCGCCCGGTGCGGAAAAGGCATTCACTTCTTCCGTTTCCATGACGAGGAAATGGTATCCGCCAAACGTCTCCGGCCGGTCCGAGAACTGGGCCAGGGTCTGACCCAGCACGTTCAGGTAGTGATTGGCCGCTTCGTTGTTCAAAGGCTTGTAGCGGTTAAGCACTACAGCGCCCACGGTGCGGCCAATGTAGTATTCCTGCTCCGGCGTGATGTCCTCAAAGGTCTTGCCCACCGCTACGCCCGCGCGCTTGATGGATTCCGCCTGTTGCGGGGTAACCGCGCCGGTGGCTGCGGCCACACCGGCGCCGACTTCCGAAAGAACGCCCACCGACTGGCAACCTGATAACCCGGCCAGCGCCAGCGCCGAGAGGGAAAGAACGATAGCGCGATAGAGCGTGTTCATTTTGCGCCCCCTTCCTTCGGCGTCACGTTGCCCTCTTTAAGAAAAGCCTGCATTTCCGTTGCGGCAATGCTGATTTTCTCCATGCGGTTGATCCAGGTGAAATCAA
>JACPGN010000049.1 GCA_016182435.1 Lentisphaerota bacterium
CGGTTACCAGGATCGCGCGCGCGCCGTGGATGCGCGTGGAGAGCGCCGTCTGACCATTGACCTCGGGGCTTTGCCGTAAGCCCCGGTAAATTTCGGCCAGCGTGCCCCGCGTAACCCAATACCGGAAGCGCTCATTGCCCAGCCCTTCCGGGCACCGCGCCAGAAGAATGATGCGCCCGGTCTCCTGATGAACCGCCCGCGCCGCATTGAACAACCCCTTATGCGCCTGGATCCAGTTGGGGGCCGCACTGACATCGGCCACGACAAAATCCGCTTTGCAGGGCAAGTCAATCCGGTCAATGCGCTCAACCAGAGCGCAAGCGGCGCGATGCGCCAGGTCCAGGTCCCCCGCAAAGACACCCGCGAGTTGCCCGGCGGGCGTCAGCACTGTGTTGACAATAAAATCAGGAGGATGCAGCCGGGCGCTTTCCAGCATTTCTTCGGCCACGGCATTGCCATCCAGCCGCCCAATTTCTACTCCGGCGCGGATACAATCCTGCTGCGGGTCCAGGGTCAGGCTGTGATTGTAGGCGATCGTTGCGCGCGCGGCCAGACCAGGCACGAGCGACTTGCGGCCGCCGCCGAAACCGGCATAGTAATGATAGCTGGCCGCGCCGAGCAGCACGAGGCGCTGCGCCTCCACCGCCCGCCGATTGAGGCGCACCTCATGCCCACGGCGGGTCTGCCCAATTGAAAGGAGCGTGGCTTCGTCATCGGCGTTATGGATAAAAATCCGGTCGGCAAAGGCCGCCTGCAGGTCCGGCCCAAGGATCTGGCCGAGTTCCTGCGGCGTTGGCGCCCGGTGAATGCCGGTGGCCACTAATATGAAAAAATCGCTTAGCTTACAACCCCTACCCGTCAGGCGCTTGAGGAGCACCGGTAGCACGCGGTCTACGGCCGTCGGACGGGTCTGGTCGGAGACCACCAAGCAGACGGATTCGCCCGGCTGAATACGTTCTTCCACGGCAGGCCCGGCACGGTTCAGCCAGACGGGATGGTTTAATGCTTCGTCAATGGCCGTATCAGCGAGCGCCGGGGCAGAGAATGAAGAACTCAAAGTCCCCAGGCATTCGGCCCGGTCAGTGGGAATGGAGACGGCAATCGTCATGGAGTAAAAAAGCGCCCCACCGGCAATGAGCAAACCACCGCCCCGGGCGAGCTAAGTGCTCAGCGGGCCAGGGCCATAACCTGTTTCAACTGGGCGGCGGCGGCGCGCGCCAGGGGCATGTCCGGCAGGACCAGGTTCGGCAAGCGGGAGAAGGGCAGCATTTCGACCGTGATGGGACCCTGGTACTTGATTTTGGCCAGCGCGGAGAGCACCGCGCGCCAGTTGACGTCGCCCTTGAGCAGGTCATCGCCGAAGCCGTGCATGCCGCCGCCGCAATCCTGGCGCGCAAAGTTCTTGAAATGCAGCGCCGCAATCCGCTTGCCCAAAATATCAATCCAATGCTCGGGGTAGCCGTTAATCAGGCAGTTGGCGACATCGAAGTAGACGCCTACGCGGGAGCTCTTGAACTGGTCCACAAAGCATTTCATGGCCATGGGATCGGTCAGAAACCAGCCCCAGACATTTTCCAGGGCCAGGGTAACCTTCTGCTTTTCGGCTTCCTTGACACACCCGCGCACTGCGGCGGTTGCGTTTTGCCAGACAGTGGCATAGGGCACTACCGGCTTCGAGGGATCCCAGGGCACGGCCACGGCACCCGGGATAACCAGCACGGCCTTGGCGCCAACCCAGGCGGCCACGCGCAGATATTCTTTAGTGAACTCAATTGCTTCGCGGCGCTTGACCGCATCCGGCGTAGAGAGGGCATTGCCCCAGTAATAGCCGGTAGCCAGCGTCGCGATCCGGAGTTTAAGGCTATCGGCCTTCCGGCGGATAGCGCGGCAGCGCTCCGCGCTTATGCCGCGCGAAAAATCGCCCGCGCCAAAAGTCAGCTCAATGCCGCCTAAGCCCATGGCGGCCACGTCTTCCAAGGCCTGCTCTACGGGCTTCGCGCCCTCAAATCCGCCCACGGTCCAGTAATTTATCTGCAGGATATTCTTCATTTGCTGCTATCCCTTTGTGAATTTTGCGCCTCCCTGGCCGAGCTTGGGCAGGCTTTGTGGCTACTTTTGCAATTGCCTCAGCTTATTTGAATTTCACAATTTTTCCCGCGCGGGCTGACTTCATTTCCGCTTCCACCAACCGGACGCTCTCCAAGGCGGATTGCGGCGGCACGATCGCCGAGGAGCGGTTCCGGCGTATGCAGTCCACAAAGTGCTTCAATTCGTGATAATAGCCGTCGCCTGGCGCCACCGGCACCTTGCGGGGACTGCCCGGCGTCGGGCAGAGCATGAGATCCGCGCCGGCAAAATACAGCGTGGCTTTTTCCAGGGCGATCCGGAACGTCATGGAGAACGGGAAGCCCGCGTTATATTCCCAAGCCCCTTCGGCCTGGACCAGCGTGCCGGGCGCATAGTTATAGAAAGTTGTGATGTGATCCAGTCCGCCCTCTTTATTCCTGGCCGCGCGGCTCAGGACCGAGGCGGGCCGGCCCAGGAGATAGAGAACAAAATCGGCGTCGTGGATGTGCAGGTCCAGGGCGCCCGCGCCGCTCTTGCGCGCATCTATAATCCAGTTATGCCAGCTCCAGGTCGGCCGCGGGCTTACCCGGGTAAAAACGGCGCTGATAACCTTGCCGAACTTTTTACTAAGCACCAGCGCGCGCGCCTGGGCATAGGCCGGCCAGAACCGGATGCACTGGGCAACAAACAGTTGGCGGCGGGCAGCGCGGGCGGCGCGAATCATGGCGGCAGCCGTCACCGAGGTCAAAGCCATCGGCTTTTCGCAGATGACATGGTGGCCGGTGGCGAGCGCACGAATGGCCCAGGGGGCATGGAGATAAGTCGGCAGGGTGATATCCACAACATCCACCGCCGAGTCCTTCAACAATTCGGCGGCGTTCGCGTAAACGTGAATGCCGCGCAGGTTCTGCCGTTGGCCCGCGCCGCCGATATTGCCGAGAATGCCGCCCCAGTCGCCGGAGCGCTTGCGCTGATCCACATCGGCAATGGCCGCCACCTTGACGCCCTTCAATTTGGCGTAAGTATCGAAATGGACCTTGCCCATGAATCCCAGCCCGATGATCCCAACCTTCAAACTCATAACCGGCCTCCTACTTAAATAGATTCTCCGCTTTTTTTGTTTCGGGAGTATGGGTGGAACGCCTGCGATCGTCAAGGAGATTTCAAAATGAAGACGATGTGTTGACAAACAGCATACTTTCTGAATATTTCGAGCCGAAAGGCAACCAAAAAATGTCTAATACGAGATCTGCTACGCGAAAATGGCTGTGCCCGATGTTCCGCCCGCCATAGCTATCCAAGCGGCAGCGAAAGCCCGCAGGACAAAGGGAAAAGTCCGGCTTTGCTTCGCTTTACTCAACTATGCCGGGCATGCTTCGCTTATCACGGGCCACCCATCAGACCATTGCGCACGGGATGCCACCCGAAACAATCCCGCGCGCTTCAAGACGACTACTAGCCGTTCCGTATGGACCACTCCCGACCATAAGATACGACTCGGACCCCCCCAAGAACATGAAACGAGTGGCATTTTACAAATCTCTCTGGTAGCATTGGCTTGATTTGTTTTTTCGAGGTAGTGCAATGGCACAGAGGCAGACAAGATACGTAGTTAGAAGGCTCAAGCCCTCTCGTGTTCGCGAGACGGATATCGTCCCGCTTCAAGTAAGTCCCAAAGCACGGCAAGCCATGCCGCCGCCAGTAGCGACCCTTCGTACAGCCAAGCTGATCCCTTTCGGTTGGTATGGCGGCAAATTCTCGCACTTGGATTGGTTGCTGCCTTTGTTGCCGTCCTGTCACCACTACTGCGAACCCTACGGAGGCTCCGCCGCGGTACTTCTGAACCGGACCCCCTCGCCCGTGGAAACCTACAACGACCTTGACGGAGAGGTAGTGAATTTCTTCCGCGTCCTACGCGACTATAAGAATGAGATCATTGAGGCAATTGGATTGACGCCATTCTCGCGTGAGGAATTCGCTTTAGCCTGCAAGCTCGATCCCAACTTGTCCGCCTTGGAGAGAGCAAGGCGCTTCTACGTGCGAGCGCGCCAAGTTCGCACGGGGCTGGCTCAGACTGCCAGTTTGGGACGTTGGGCAAACTGCAAGAATACTAGTCGCGCTGGCATGAGTGGCGTCATCAGCCGTTGGCTTGGGGCGGTAGAGGATCTGCCAGCTATCGCCGAGAGGTTGCTTCGGGTGCAGATTGAAAACCGTCCTGCAGTTGATGTCATTCGCCTTTACGATTCATCACAGACACTTTTCTACTGCGACCCTCCATATGTTCACGAGACACGTGGCGATTCCAGCGCGTACGGGTATGAAATGACCAACGACCAACACGAGGAGTTGGCGCAGGTTCTCAATCACGCCCAAGGCAAAGTTGCGCTCTCCAATTACCAATGTTCGCTAATGGACAAATTGTATCCTGCGCCGAAATGGCGGAAGACTCACAGCGGGCCAAGGACCAACCACGCTACAAAGGGAAAGCGTGTGGAGGTTCTTTGGACCAACTACAACCCGAATGAGATCGAACATGATGCCCAGCAAAGATTGTTCTAAGCTGCTCCGGAGTGCTGTCAAACGCGCAACCGCGCACCTGCATCAATCGTTCATCGCCGACGCGACTCTTAGAAACAAGTTGGCGTATGTAGTCACATGCCCAAGCAACAGGGCTGGCGCACGTTTCCTCATGGCATGCGCCCTAGCGAAGCTTGACAATCCCAACTTTGACATTCGAAAGCCCTTCGTCGAAGTCTATAACGGCAGAGCGAAGGAAAACGCATATTCAGGGCGAGGCTACGACGAGCAGTACATCTTTGACTTCATCAAGAAGCATCGCTTCCCCTGCAGTTCTACGACGGCCTTTCTGACGCCCGGTTTCCGAACGAAGAACATAATTCTCACGAAAGACCAGGTGCTGCGCGGGCGACCGGCTGAGATGTACCAGCACATCCTGGATATTCTAGATGCCATTCACCGCGATAGACTTCGCGCCCAAAACGTCTTGGGAGAATCTATCCGTATGTTGCTTCTCGAACGAGACAAGCGCCAAATGCGACTCGACGCTCTTCTGGAAGGTTTGCGAAAAGACGCGAGTGAACTGCCGTTGTCGTCCGAGGACATAGTGAAACTTATTGAGCAACACTTGCAGTGCAAGCACGCCAGCCGGTTGCCTGTTCTGATCGTTGCCGCTGCGTACCGAGCCGCGGCCGATAAGCTCGGCGAGCGCGTCTTGCGCCTGAAGCCGCATACCGCTGCGGATAAGCAAACGGGCGCAATGGGTGATGTCGAAATTATTCTGATCGGGGACGACAAGGTGGTGACAACGTATGAAATGAAGGACAAGATTGTTACCAAGGCGGATATCGACATCGCAATCGAGAAGATCGCCCAGGGGGTTGGGATCCAGAATTACATCTTCATCACTACGGAGCCGATAGACATCGAAGCGCGTGCCTACGCTACCGCTCAATACGCTGAGCTCGGCGGCGTGGAAATCGCCATCTTAGATTGCCTGTCTTTCTTGCGGCATTTTCTCCATCTCTTCCACCGAATTCGGATGGACTTCCTGAACCGATATCAGGAACTCGTCTTAGGCGAGTTAGAAAGCGGCGTGAACCAAGCCCTCAAAGAAGCCTTCTTGGCACTACGAAAGGCAGCAGAGGCACTGGAATAGGAACAGGTTCAGGCGACTGAGCGCCGCGAACGGATATCGTGCTTACCCTCTTTTACCTTCTAAAAACTGAGGGGGTACGGTGCAAATTCGGGCAACTCGCGACCATGTTATTTGCCATCTTCTCGTCAGAAATATGTTCGGCCGCCTGGAATTATGGCGAATCAGGAAAGGCGGGAAGTCCGGGTTTGCCAAAGGCTCCTGCGTGCGGCTTCGTTTCGCCTGACTCAGCTACGCGGGAATATCGGCGTCAGGCATAGCGCCATTGGAGCGAA
>JACPGN010000243.1 GCA_016182435.1 Lentisphaerota bacterium
TCTCTTCCTGCACGGTAGCCACGGCATAGACCGCGACGTTCAGCTTCCGGCGCCGCAGAGCGCCGAGCACCTCGGTCACCACCCAGGCGCCGACGCGATCGTCAAAGGCCCGCGAGGAAACCAGCTCGTTTTTTAATTCAATAAAGTCCGGGGTGATAACCACCGAATCGCCCACGGCCACCGCTTTGAGCGCATCGGCCTTATTGCGGGCGCCGATGTCAATCCAGAGGTCTTCCAGTTTGACGCCCTTCTCGCGCTCGGCCTGGTCCAGCAAATGAACAGGCTTGCGGCCGATTACGCCATAGACCGGCCCCTTGGCCGTGGTGATGCACACGTGCTGGCCGACGGCCACCGGCGCATCCCAGCCGCCGATGGCGGAAAAGAAGATGAAGCCCTTGTCGTCAATATGGGTAATCATCAGGCCGATTTCATCCACATGGCCGGCCAGCATGACCTTGACCTTGGCCTTCTCGTTCAGCACGCCGATCAGGTTCCCGTGGACGTCTCCGGTGACCCGATCGGCGAAGATTCGCATACGCTCCCGAATCACTTTCTGAGCGGGCACCTCGAATCCCGAGGGGGAAGGTTGTTTCATCAGGTTCTTCAGAAAAGTCAGTGCGTCAGTATTCATGGCCTGTCCTTATAGAAGTTGATGACCAACGTGTTCAGAGAACAATTCCAAACCAGCGGATAACTGTCAAGCCGCCATTAAACTTTCCTTTCCAGTAGCGTGGGCAAAGCCTAGAAGTTCCTATTCACCCCCAAGCAGGAGACTTCTTTCTGTCATGATGCCTTGTTCACACTTTGGAAAGTGTGAACAAGGCATCATCTGCTGCTTGACTATAATCTTGACCTGGTTGTCGGGCTGTTTCTGCCATATCGCTTGGTTCACACTTTGGAAAGTGTGAACTGCTGAATTGTCGGCCTTTCAACCAGGCATTCTGGACGCGTCGCCGGGCTGTTTCCTTGAGGTCGCCTTGTTCACACTTTGGAAAGTGTGAACGGCCCAATCAGTTGCAGGCAGAACACTCCGGCATGCAATAGGCCGCGGACTAACTGCAATTTCCCGCAGCCGGCAAACATGACAGTGGCCGGCTTTAGCGCAAACAACAAGACGTCATGACGACTGTGCTTCTTGAACGAGCGGGAGTCAGCGGCGTGGCATGCCCAGGCGCCGGTGAATCTTGAGTTCTCTTTTTTAAGGTTCTCTTGCGCTGGCCAACCGCAAGAGAGCGGCTTTCAGTGGCGCGCGTGAACTGGCCACGCTATAGACTCCATCAGTACGGTTGAGGCGCACAAAACCGCGATGCAAGAGTTTGTCCAAATGTCTCTTAAGAGCTATGCGGGATATCCCCGTGCGCCCGCGGATTTCATTAGACAGGGCAGGCTGACGGGCCAATTCGCGAATAATGGCGATACGCCGGGGATGGGTGAAGGCTGTGGCCTGCTTAAAAATGAAGTCAATCGGCGACTTTTGGGTGCGCCAGGTTGCCGTCAGAGCCTGAAGCAGAACGAATGCCTGTGGCACGGAACTGTCGGCTTCGGGCCAGTAGCAAACTTCGGCGGCTTTTCTGGTGGCCCGCAAGAGACCGCGTGCGTTTAATTCGCGCAGGTACTTGCTGGCGAGCGAAACCCTCAGGTGTAATTGGCGGGCAACTTCGCTGACGGAAAAGCCCGGATTTCTCAAGACGGCTTGCAGTATTTGCAGGCGCGTCTTGTTGGCGAGTACTCGGCAGGTTCGCCAGAGGGTCGGTTGCAACATTGGCTCTACTGCATTTGGCATAGGCTCACACTTTGGAAAGTGTGGTCAACAGAGTCAAGGAAAATTGGCGACAGGAAAATTGGCGCCAGCTCATAGCAGGAGCATTGCTCTCTAATCTTGAACTTGCGCTGCCAGACTTGGATCGGTAAGGTAAGAGTTTATTTAGCCGGAGGCACGGAGGCACCGTGGAGCAATTGCAAAAATCTAACTATCCCATGCCCAAGGGACCGGTAATCCTGGCGATCATGGACGGCGTGGGCATCGGCAAGCACGCGCAGGGCGATGCCGTTCGCGCGGCGTTCACACCGCACTTGGACTGGCTGAAGGCCAACGCCATTTTTTGTCAACTGAAAGCGCATGGCAAGGCGGTCGGCCTGCCGAGCGACGCGGATATGGGCAACAGCGAGGTGGGCCATAACGCCATCGGCTGCGGCCGAGTCTATGACCAGGGCGCCCGGCTGGTCAACGAGGCAATTGCCTCGGGCGCGCTGGTCCGGGGCGCGGTCTGGAAGAAGCTCGTTAGCAACTGCCGCGCCCGCAGTCGCTACGCGCTCCATTTTATCGGGCTCTTCTCCGACGGCAATGTGCATAGCCACCTGGACCACCTCAAGGCTATGCTCAGCGAGGCCAAGAAAGCGGGCGTGCGCAAGGCGCGCATCCATATTCTCCTGGATGGGCGCGACGTCGGCGAAACCTCAGCGCTGGATTATGTAGACTCCTTCGAGCAGTTTCTGGCCGGGCTTCAAGCGGTGGATTACTGTATTGCCTCGGGCGGCGGACGCATGGCCATTACCATGGACCGCTACAACGCCAACTGGGATATGGTTAAACTCGGCTGGGACACGCACGTGCGCGGGATTGGCCCGCAGTTCCCGACGGCCCGGGCAGCCATCGAAGCCCACCGCAAGGCCAAGCCGGGCGTCATTGATCAGGACCTGCCACCGTTTGTCATTGTCCGTAATGACAAAAGCGTGGGACCGATTATGGATGGCGACAGCGTAATTTTTTTCAACTTCCGCGGCGACCGCGCCATCGAAATCAGCCGGGCCTTTGAGGATGATGGCTTTAAGGAGTTTGACCGCTCGCCACGCCCAAAAGTTGAATATGCCGGCATGATGCAGTACGACGGCGACCTGAAAATCCCGAAGCAATATCTTGTTGCTCCGCCGGCGATTGATCGGACGATGGGTGAATTGCTCAGCCGCGCGGGCGTCCGGCAACTGGCGGTCAGCGAAACCCAGAAGTTCGGGCATGTAACCTATTTCTTTAACGGCAATCGCTCGGGCAAGTTTGACGAGCGCCTGGAGGAATACGTCGAAATTCCTTCGGACCGCGTTCCGTTTGAAGAGCGCCCCTGGATGAAGGCGGCCGAAATAACCGACCAGGTCGTCGCCGCGATCCGGGCAAGGCAGTTTCCCTTCATCCGCTTAAACTATCCCAACGGCGATATGGTCGGGCACACCGGCGTTTACCAGGCCACACAGCTTGCCGTGGAGTCGGTGGATTTGTGCATTGGGCGGCTCATGGCCGCGGTCAAGGATGTTGGCGGCATCCTGCTGGTCTCGGCCGATCATGGCAATGCCGACGACATGTTTGAGCACGATGAGCAAACCGGCGAGGTCAAGGTTAATCCAACAACCGGCCAGCCCCGGGCCAAAACCAGCCATTCGCTCAACCCGGTGCTGTGCGCCATCTATGATCCGGCTGGAGCCGCGGGCTTAAGTTTATCGGCGGAGTGTTCCCGAGGCCTGGGTGTCAGCAGCCTGGCCGCCACCTGCCTGGTTCTGCTGGGGTTTGTGCCGCCGAAGGATTACGACAAGAGTATCATTGAAATTAAGAATTGATGATGAACCAGGAACCCTATGGCGTAATTCTCTCCGGTGATGCCGACCAGGTGCGCCGGGCTTACGAGGTCTTTGAGCAACAGCCGGTGGACTGGGACTTGACCAGCGAACCGCCGGACCCGCCCGCCCGGCGCCAGGTGACGATCCGCCAACCGGCCAAGGTGACCGGTCCCGGCACGTTTTTCGGACGAGAGCACCGCACCTTGACCTTCGCGCCGACAACCCTTTCCGGGTGGTGGTTCGAGCGCGTGGACCTGGCGGATTCCCTGCCGATTAGAGTCTCGGTGCGCAATGTCTGGACCACGCTGCGCAACATTGTCTTGCGCAGCGGCTCGCCCCA
>JACPGN010000241.1 GCA_016182435.1 Lentisphaerota bacterium
ATACGCGGGCGCATTCAGTCCGAGGGGGGCAATCAGAAAATCGCGGCTGGCGAGCAACGCGCCCTGGGGTGTGGGACCCAGGAATGAAAATTCGCCGCGGTGGGGATCGCCAGCATCCCAAGGTTGACCAATGCCCCGCGCAGCCAGGCCGCTGGTATCGTTGCACCAGACAATCTTGCCGCTCGCGGCATCGAGCGCGTAAACATAGATGCCTTCGGCGGGCCACATCCCGGCCACGGCGAAGACGAGATTATCATGCACCAGCACGCCCGTGCGAATCGGCCAACGTGAAATCATACGACCGTTGCCGATCAAGGCCTCGTCGGCCGGGGCTGTATTAAAAATCCAGACCGGCTTACCCGTGGCCGCCTCCAGACAATAAACGCAGCCGTCATCCGAGCCAAAATAGACCCGGTTACTCGCAAGTTGGGGCGCAAAGCGCACCGGGCCGTCGCTAATGAAGTGCCAACGCTCGGCGCCGGTGCGCGCGTCCAGGGCGCGCACGGTGTCGTCGGCCGAAGAGCCGAACACCAATAGACCGCCGGCAACAACGGGGGCCGCGGCGTAATCGAAATCCATCAGGTGCGCTTTTCTGAGCGACAGCGGCCAGGCCGGCGCGGGCGGCTGCGGGCAAACGTACCGCCAGGCCGGACTGAGCGGCAAAGAGAGCGTTTCTTCGGTCATGCCGCTGCGCCGGTTATCGTGGCGGTAGGCCGGCCAGTCGCTCGTGCTCCCGCCTTCGCGTAGCCCGCTATGGTGGGCGGAGGAAGGTCGTAGTCCGGCAGCCGCCGGACCACTTCGCAGAGGAGCACCGGCCACAGAGATGGCCACCGCCATGAAGTAGCTAATGAAGCAAGCCAGTCGTAACATTTGCTTGTTATCCCCGTTTCGGAACGGGCCTTTTAAAAACCACGCCTATCTTCCAGAATGTTTTTGACACTACTATAATACACCTGAAGAACCCGGATGTCATGACATCAGTATAATCCATTATCCCCCAATAAATGCCCCATTACTTTTCGATCTATTTCCTGCGGAAATCTTCGTCATAAAGCTCCAGGCCGCTGAGGATCGGCGCTGTGGCCGAGGTAAGCTCCTTGCCGGAGGGCACGAATTCCAAGCTCAGTTCCGCTCCGGCTTTGACTTGCTTGAATTCCTTTACCAACGCCCTCCGCGGAGCGCCGGCTTCCTTGACGATGTCGAAATTCTTGAGCGCGGGTTGTCCCTGCAGTTTCACGTCGAACACGCGCTGACCGACCGCCGTATCGTCCAATTCGGCGAAGTGCAGCCGCACCGTGAACAAGCGCGGCTTGCGAACCGGCGCTTGGCCCAAGCCCACCGGCACGAAGTTGGCGCAACGCGCACGGCCCTGAGGTCCCAACGATAACAACGCGTCGCCGATGCCTTCCTGGCGCCTGGGCGCCAGGTCGCCGGCCCAGACCGGCACCTCGGCGCTCATATTTTTCTGGTTCACTTGCATATTCAGCGCCAGCGAGGCCTTGTCCAGCCCTGCCGCCACAAGCGTGGTCCACAGAATCGCCAGTTCCACGCCAAATCCATTTTCATCCGCCCGCACTCCGCTGCGCCATTCCCCGTTCCAGGCGGCGCGCTCCGGTTCCCGGCCCCGCGCCAGGGCATCGTACCGCGCGCCGGACGCCGAGACGCCCAGATGCACCACGGCTGCATTGGCTTTGTCGCTCAGGAAAAATTCCATGTTGTCATCCTGATGAATCGGGGCGTCTTCGCCCCGCGTGGCATTGGTCCAGGCCGCCGCCTGACCTTTGGCATCCACCAGGGGCAGGCGATACGCGCCGATGTAAAGATGTTTCTCGTCAAAGCGCAAAGACAAGCGCGCGCGGGTGAACGCCAGCGCGCGCGGGGGTTCGTTCGTTTTCCAGAACGCGGGTTCCAGCAGGCCATCCAGCGCCGGCGGCGTCTGCGCGGCGGCCGCCACCAACGAGACAACAGGTTCCAGCGCGAGGGTCAGATTGGTGGCGCCCAGCATACAGGAGGCATACAGCCACGGCCGGTCCGTTCCTTCGATCCGTACACGATCGGAATTGTATCGCTGAAATCCGCGAAAGGCCGGCGCGTAGGCCACGGTGAGCGGCACGTTTATCGCCGAGGATATCGGCGGGGACTGGATTACATAGCGCGCGGAGCCCGGCTCGCGCGGATAGCCCTTGCCGCCCGACATGCGCTGCGGATACCCCAGCCACAACGTGCCCCGCTCGTCGCGCCGGTCGCCCGGCGCCCCGAAGTTCAAGGCTGCCTGCCGCACCGGCGCATCGGCGTTGCGCTCGCAGAAGATGGCCCAGTCTTCCTGCAGCCGGCGCTCGGCCGGCGCGAACGCCACGGTGGTGCGGATTGGCACCATGCAATCGCAATGGCCGCGCGACTCGGAAAAAATCAGCAGTCCCAACGCAGCCGTCATGTTTTGCGCCTTGGTCTGTACGCCACAATTGGCGGCCAAGCCGGGAAACATGCGCAGCCCGCTGTCGTCGTCAAAATCGTAAAACCCGATCGCGGTTTTAGTGGTGCGTCCGACGACGGCATGCGCCGAATAGACGGGAAAACCGCAGTAGCCCGCGCCGGACCGATACACGCGCAACCCCGGCTCGCCGGTCAACGGATGGCGGCGCGCGGCGGTCTGATAAACCGGCGACAGCGCGCCGGGATGCTGGATGGTCAACCAGTCATACAAGTCGGGAAAACGCCACTCCTTTGGCCGCTGATCGATCTCGCCTAACAGGATGGCCGGTGGTTTTTTAGCGCCAGGCACGCCGCTCAAGATCACCCGCGCCCAGCCGCGATTCAGATAGCGCGGCGACACGCCGTCGCCAAACAGATAACGCGGCTGGGGCTGGGCTACTGGAACGGCCGGCTGGTCCGCCAACCAAGCTCCGCCCACAGCCAGATCGAACGACACCGGCCGGAGTCCCGCAAACTTTTCCAGCGTGCGCCATGAAAAAGCCAGGGTGACCTCGGACGCGCCCTGGCGCGACCCGCCGCGCAACGTGTATTCGGGAAACCGCGGGCCCGAGACCTGACGGGCACTCGCCGGCGCGCCGCTCGTCCCGGACGGCATCAGCAGCAAAGCAAACGCGCCGTCTTCGTAAAGACCGTAGCGCCGGTCCGGCGCGCGGAAATCCAGGCATACATCCCAACGCAGATTTTGCGCCATAGGTTCCGGCGATGTGAACGTCAAAACGACCCCCTCCGCTTGCTGCGCCAGCGTCACCTTGGCGACATGGGTTTCATCCCAGGCCACGACCCAATGTTGCGGCGCCGTCAACACGATGTTCGTGGCCGCAATGAAAGGGGCATACAGACCTTGTTGCGCTCCCGAATACGCGTCCAGCCGAATCAACGCCTCGCCCTTTCCCTGAAACCAGCCGGCGCCCAGCCGCAGATACACGTGCCGATCATCCGCCGCGAGGAACCGTTTGATCGGCCCCCATTGATCATTGTACGCGCGGGGAATGCCATTGGCCGCAGCCGGCGGAATGAGACGGGACCACAATGTCATGCCGTTATAAGCGTCCACGGCCGTGAGGCAATCCTCGCCCATCACGAAATAACGCCCGTTGGCGGCCACGGGTGGATGTGTGCCAAAGCCGTCGGTCGTCATGACCTGCGTGGCATCGGGTCCGCCGAACCACAGCGGCCGCAGCGGCCATTTAACGCGTTGATCGGAGGGCGGCTGCGTGTTCCAATCCCGCGCACCGGCCAATGAATTCCGCACCAGCGCCAGGGCGCCTAACTCCGCGGCCACGGGTTCGGTGTGATACTCCGTGTTGGGCGCGGCGCGCATCAGTGCCGCCGCGCGTTCCGCCGCTCCCGGCATCAGCCATACCCCGCCGCAGGGATGCAGCAGCCGATACAATTCCTGGGCCGACACTGTCACATTGCCATCGGTCACGATCACGGCATTGGCCACATATTGAGCGAACGGGAGACGCCGCAAATCGGGAACATAAATCACATGAATCCGCGAACCGTACCAGGCTGTTTCCCGCACCAACCGAGCGCGCAGGGCTGAGACCGCGTTCGCATTGGTCGAAATGTTCAGCACGTGCAGCGAGGTCTGCGCCGCCAAGGCGCACGCTAGCCCCGCGTCCGCGTCGCCCAGCACGAGCGCCACGCCGCCATCCGCCTGCCGCCGCTTGAGCTCCGCGACCACGGCGGATGTTTTCGCCGAAAGTTTCATTGGATTGCGCGCTTGAACCGCCGCGCGCGCATCGTGAACCACGGTGGCAACCGGCTTGGGCGCAAAACAACTGATTTCGCCGGTATCCGTTGCCACATACACCCGGCCATCTGCCACGGCGATCTCCCGCGCCAAGCCCCGCACCGGCGCGCGCCAGAGCGTCTGCGCGCCGGACAGATCCTCCGCCACGATTTCATCGCGCTGTCCCACCAGCAAGGCATTAGCGGCCAGCGCCAGACCGCCGGCTTTGCGGACATATCGGTTGCCGCCGGACACGATCGCATCCACCTTCTTCAGGGGACGTTCCTCCCAGGTAAAATGACTGTCCGGGCGCGCGGCCGGCAGCACATTGGTGCCGGTAAGTTGGACTAACTCCGTTTTGACACCTTCCTCAAGGGCGTTCTTGCCATACAACATCCCGCCTGGTCGGAGCGAATAGATCATGCCGCCATCCAGAAACGGCGTACTGCCGCAGGCGCCATGATTACCGATCTGCTTTAACGCGAGTCCCTTGAGGTTGAACTGCGCGATGCCGTTATAGGCCTGCGGCACGACCAGCGTTTTCATTGTCGCCAGCAGCGCGCCCTGCGGCGTCAACCCGTCCATGGCGAACTCGCCCATGTGCGGGTCGTTGATGTTCCAGTAGTCGGGGCCGTAGCCGGCGACCATGCCCCGTCCAGAACTGGCGGTATCGTTCAACCAGACAACCGCGCCGTTGTCCGCGTTGAGCGCATAGATATAAATGCCTTCCGACGGCCAGATGCCCGCCACGGCATACACCATGGCGTCCTGCACCAGCACGCCCGTTCGGATGGGCCAGCGCGAGATCATGCGCCGGTTGCCGATGTATTGCTCGTTCGTGGGCGCCGCGTTAAATATCCAGACTGGCTTGCCCGTGGCGGCCTCAAGACAATAAATGCGCCCGACGTCCGAGCCGAAGAACACACTGCCACTGCCGATCTGCGGCTTGCCCTCCGTAGCCTTGGCGAAGGAGGGCGCGAACCGGATCGGGCCGCCGGCGGTGAATTGCCATTTCAACGCGCCGGTGGCGGCGTCCAGGGCACGCACGGTATCGTCGGCCGACGAGCCGAAATACAGTATACCACCGGCGATGACGGGGGCGGGCGCATAGTCAAAATCCATTTGATTCAGCAGCCGTGGCGGCTCAGGCCAGGCCGGTTGCGGCGGCTGCGCCGGGATGTAGCGCCAGACGCATTGCAGGGGAAACGCCAGGGTTTCGTCCGTCACCCGGCTGCGGGCGGCATCCTTGCGTTGCATCGGCCAGTCAGATGCCAGCGCGGGGGCCGTCACCCCGAGGACCGCAACCAGACTCCACCGGCGAATTTGTTGCCAGACCGATTTCACAGAGGTCAGTTTGAATAGGTTAAACAAGGGTTGTCTCATCAGACCCTCACTCTCAGCAAATGGGGAATTCCTTGTCGGCGTGCGAGCCCAATTCGACGACGACGTCCGCGCGCTGGAGATCGCGCGCGACGGCATAGACGCAGCGGTTGGTAACGCCCCAGATGCGGCCGTCGGGTCCGTCCAGCAACGCATTGCAACAGTGATCGCCCAGGCGCATCTCACGCAATTCGGCCACGATCACTTTCCGACTAAGGCTGAAGGCGAACAGCGTGGCGCGGTAGGCGTGCAACCCGAACACGATCTCGTCCCCGCCATCGAGCCAGGACACGATATCGCCTTGATCCCGGATCACAATCTCGGACCAGAGCACGCGCCCATCCGCGGGTGAAATAAACGTGAATCGTTCTCCCGCCTCGTCGGCGCGTCGCTCGCTGACGAGCAATTGGCGCGCGGTCTTGGCATAGACCAGCGCGCCAAAGGTGGTGTTGGGATAGAGCCAGGAGGTCACCCGATCGGTATCCGGCTCGATGCGGCAAATACCGCTGTCATAACAACCGTAACCGCCGTGCGCGGCGAAATAGACGTTGCCCTCCGGATCCATCGTCCGGCCGTGCGGCCGTTGCAACGATAAGCCCGTCTCTTTGATCAAGCCGAGATGCGCGGGATTGGCGTGGATCGAATCGTCTTTGCGCCACGGGCGCGCCGGATCGTAGCGCGTGAGGGTCGCGCCCGTGTAACTGGCCATGTAGAGTTTGCCCTTCGAGAACGCCAGATTGTAGATTTCGCCGTTTGTTTTCGTCGGGTTGCCGTAGCCGGTTTTTTCGCCGGTGGCGGGATCGAAGCTGAAGAGCGTCAGAGGAATAAACGTGCCGCCCCAGATCTTTCCGCCGCCCGCTTCGACGCTGAAGATGCGCAGCGGCGACTTTTCGCGTTCGACGGTGAACTGCGACTCGTGCCCTCCCGCGTCCACGAATGTGACGGTCGTTTCGTCAATGGCCTTGATGTGGCTCCCATCCCGGAAGGCGAACGGCAGATCGTCGGCGGTCAGCGCGACGTCGCGCGGCGCGATCGGCCGGGTCTGACCGCCGACCAGCTCGTCCCAGATCGTCCGTCCCCAGCGCTGCGACGAGACCAGCACATGGTCCGCGGCGTCCCGGGTCAGGCCGGCGCCGGCCGCGATCGCGCGCCGCTCGTTGGTGCGCGGATCGAACGCGATGACGACCGTCGCGTTGCCTTTGACCGCATCGTAGCTGTAGCCGTTCACGTACACCCAGCCATCGGCCGCGCAAAAAACGTTGCGGATATGCTGGGTCAGCGCGTTGAAATCGCCCAGGTTTTCCAACCGACCGGTGGCCGGATCGAAGCGCTGGAGGGTGTTCGACGTGTACGCGGGCAGATAGACGCGGCCATCGGGCGCGACATCGAGCGTGAAGACGTGCGCCAGGGCCGGCGCTTCGCAAAGCACGCGGGCCCGCTCGCCTTTCCAATCCCACCCCACCAACGGACCGCTGTCACTGTGGTCGCACTGGTAGATGTCGCCGTTGGGCGCCTGGCCGACCGCCCAGCCGCACTCGAACGGGCGTTCGGGACACACCTGGCGCGCCCATTGACGCGCCGGATCAATGACCATAAACCCGCCGCGCGACAACGAACCGAGCGCCAATTCCGCACCCGTCTCCGGGTGGCGCGCATGGCGCGAGTTCATCCAACCACTGTCGCCATAGGCGGCGACTCCCAGATCTTCAAGACGATAAGCGGCAGTTGTCATGACAATAGCCGGTATGAAACCGGCTCTACCTTTGTCTGTCATAGGTAACCGGTCAGCCATTGGGGGGGAGGATTGGTTGTATGGTATGTATGGTATGCTGATTTTCCGGTTGTAGTGGCCGTTCGATAGAACGGCAATCCGTGGTTCTTACGCCTGCCCGAGCGTCGGCCAGGGAACCGCATCTACACCCCCCGTTCACTGACCATCACGGGTGAGCCGGTAAGGGTAGCACCTGGAGGCGGCGGCCGAAAAAGGGCGATTCCCGACCGGGCGGCGTATCGGACCCCACGGTGTTGACCACTGTTACCAAAGTGTGCCGGTTGGTATTAATGTTGATTCGGGCCGAATTGGTGGCCGGAAACGTGTACAAGTCCACAACCTGGCAGCCCTTCTTCGGCAACGACACCCGCAAGCCGGTCAAGCGCAGACGATCCGCCGCGTTGGTGCCGGTGGGCACGGGGGCTATTTGCCATTGGTCATTGGTTGTCAGATACTCGACTTTCACTTGGGCGGCATCGTCCGCCACGGCATACTCAGTTGAAATGCTTGTTGATTTTCTTATGGCGCGATCCTCAGTCGTCAACGCCGTGGCCGTGCCGGTGATTGAGAGAACGCCGTCCGCGCCCATTGCGACCGTCTGCCACACGTGTTGCCTGGATATGCGACTCTGGATCGAAACGTCGCCCTCGCCGTAGATACGCGCGCTATTAGCGTTGCTCCGGCCATCGAGCCGCATGCAGCGCGTTCCGGTCGAGGCGGCGCTGCCGCCGATTAAGGAGCTGATCTCATTGGACGCGGGAACGTAGAGCAAGTCCTGGCCGTTATAAGTAATCCGATAGATCCGGCCATTCAGTACCGGCGCGATTTTGTAGACCGTCGGCCCATTGGTAAGACACACCAGCGGTCCACCATGCCAGAGGAGCACCTTTGCCGTGGCCGCCTTATGGCCCGCCCATTCCGTATCGCCGGCTTCGCGCAGCAACGCAACCATGCCGGTGGCGCGGTCATAGGTATAGCCGCCGCGATCGGGGCGCACCAGCTTGTCGCCCTGCTCCACCAGCGGCCCGTCGTTCCAGAGGCGGCGCGCTTCCAGTCCGATGGTTGCTTCGCCGACGCGGCGCTGGAAAGTGTTGTCCTGCCCGGTTTGCGCCAGGGCCTGGTCGCGCAGGGCCATCAGCTCTTTAGTCACTGCGGAAGTCAGGTAAGGAAAACTGGAGAATTCATCGGCGCAAATCGGTTTGTTGGTAGCGCGAACGCTCTGTTCCAGGGTTTCAACATAGGCGCTCATGCTTTGGGCGGCCGGACCGAAATATCCCTGGCAGAAATTGGTCAGGACGGCCCTGGGATCGGCGGTGGGATTCCAGAAGATTTTACTCCAGACGTAATTCTTCAGCACGGCCAAGTCGCCGCCCAGGCTTACGTAATTGCCCTGGATTTCCACGCCGCGCACGCCGAGCTTATGATAGAATTTCAGGTTTTCCGCCATGGAATAGAGACAGGGAAAAGGAAAAAGGAAATTCTTGAAACTGGCGCCGTACTCCCAGACATAAACCCTGCCCGGCGCCAGCTCGCACCAGCGCTCCAAATTACGTCGGAAGGCGCGGTTGCCACCGCAGGTCTCGGCCGCATGCACGGTGCAATGCCGCAGGCGCGGGACGCGGATAACCACGTTGGCGCGCGGAACCGTTTTGGCCGGGGGCGCCTCCAGGCTCATGTAGGCGAAGGTGCCTACGCGGACGCCGGGGTAGCGCGCTTCCAGCTTCTCGGCCGTCGCGTTAATCATGCGCAACAGCGTGGCCGTGTAAGCGGCATTGGTCCGGCCATCCGGATCTACCCAGGTCTCCTCCGCGTAAACCTTTTTGCAGTCCGCGCACTCGCACATTCCGCCATACCAGTCGCCCATGCCGGCAAAATAAATCCAGTCCTTGACGTTTCTCTTGTGGGCTTCAACTTCCTTGGCCAGGGCCTCAGCCAGGTAGTCGGCAATGCCGGGGGCGAGATAGCAGAAGTGTAACTTATTGGCCGCGCGCTTCTTCCCGTTCAGCGGATAAATCTCAGGATGATTAGTAGCATAGGGCGTCAGCAGCGGATAAAGGGTATGACCGCCGGCAAACTGCTCCAGGCTGTCCGAGCGTAGTTTGAAATTGAAAAAGTTCTTCGTTTCCTGGGCTTCGTTGTTCCAGATCCGGTGAATCGCAAAAGGCGCTTTGACGATGGTGTTCTGTTGCTTGAGTTTGAGCATGGCGGCTTGCGGCACGTCCTCTTCATTGAACGACCACCAGCGGCAGCCCAGTTGTTCGAGGAAGGCGAATACGCCGTAAGTTGTGCCGCGCCAGTGTCCGCCGGCGATGACCACCTGTTTTTTTTGAGCCCGGATGATAAAATCTTCCGGCCCCAGTTGTTTAATCACGGCGGGATCGTAAGCGCCCACGAAAATCGCAGGGGATGGCATGGTGGCGGGCGCATTGCTGACCGTGAATTTCGCACCGGACATTTTGCCGAGATAGCTTGCCAGTTGGGCGGCAGCCTGCCGTTCCGGCCCGGTGGCGTTGGTGGGCGTGAATATCGGCCAAGCCTCCTTGCCATCCTTTACGAGCGTTACCTCGCCAGGACGCCAGAAGGCGAGAATGGAACCGGTCAGCACTCCGACCAGCGCGATGGAGGCGATGAAAGACTTCATGATCAGATTCTCCCGTTTTCAGAGTGACGCTTCAAAATTCGAGACGTTTTTTCACACTGCCGGTCAAGCTTGTCCAAAATAATTATTCCGGAATGAACCAAAGTGTTGATTCGACCATATAGGCGGATACGATTTTGGTGGAAACACAACACTATTTTTAACTTGTCGCCTAACGAGACCACATCCTCTCCCTGGGGAGAGCCCCGCCGCGGCGGGGTAAAGACAGAGGCTTGCCCCGCGTCCCGCGGGGTGAGGGGGCGTATTGACCTGCCTTTCCCCTCACCCCACCCTCTCCCAAGGGAGAGGAAATATTATTTTTTGGCACCACTTACAACCGGCGAGATGGCCGGGACCGAAGCCTGCCCTGCACAGGCCAAGAACGATAGGCTCGCGTCCGCCGGTCGCCTGCCAAGGTCCCGCTCCGGCCAAACGCGGCGATCGAAGACCTTGCCGTCGAGCGTCATGGCCTCCAGCGAACAGGTATTGCCCTTGACGCGGAAGATGCAGAAATGGAAATCGCCAAGAAAGGCCTGCGAGTAGGGATTCACCGGCGGCTCGTCCGGCTTCTGCTGCTTTTTCTTATAGAGATCGGCGCCGGCACCGCCGGTCACGATGACACTCAAGCCCTCCGGCAGTTCCGAGCGCTCATAGTAATGGTCATGCCCCGCAATTTCGGCCGTAACCCGGTGTTTAATGAGCACCGGCAGGAACTGCTGGCGCATAATTGGCGGCGCGCGGTCGGAGGAGGACATTATGGGATAGTGGCAGACCATGAAAATGAACTTGGCTAACGAGGCCGCCAGCCGGCTGTCCAGCCAGGCGGCGGAATTAGCGCTGATATCGTTCAGGCCGACGAACAGAACCGGCCCGACTTCCAGCACCCAATTGGTTTCACCATCGGGGATGGAGAACATCCGGTAATAGACTTGCGAGTTCTGCTCATGATTGCCCGCCACGGTGAACGTCGGAATGGAGGCAAAAAGATCCGCCGCCGGCGCGAAGCACTGCAAGTCCCACTGGGGGTCCTCTAAGCCATCGGCCACCAAATCACCCGTATGAACGGCGAACATGGGCCTGTGCCTGGCCAGCACCTTGGCCACCCTACCCCAGATTTCGGGATGGCTGCGGCTGTCGCCCAGCGCGGCAAAGGTCAACTCAGCCTGCGCCGGCAGCGTGCGCGCGCGGAAGGGACCCATGATCAAGGGCGCCGCGCGGCCCGGACATGTAGCGCTCAAGGTGTAATCATAAGCGGCATCCGGTTTAAGGCCCGTGACCTTGAAGCGATGGAAAAAAGCGCGCGGCGATTCAAAGCTGCGGCCGTCCATGGCGAGCGTAACGGCCTCGGGCAGGTTCAGCCGGCAGGCTATTGCGAGGAAGTTCGTTCCGGCAAAGCCGATAACGGGTCCGGACTGCAAGGCCAGTGCTTCGGGCGACAAGCCCAGCAGTTGAACTTCCTGGCCCAGGTCGGCTTGCAGCGCTTGCTTGACGAGCGCCGCCGGCTTTTTTTCTCTTTTATAGCAGAAGCTCTGAAGCTCGTCCCGCGTCCAGACACCGATCAATTCATTAGTACCGGGCTTGAGGAGGCTCGTGGGAATGCCCGGCACAGTCGCGTATTTCTGTCCGGCCAACGGCGTGGGGAGGAGCTTGCCGTTCAAGGTCCATCCGGCAGCCGTGACGGGCTTGTTAAGCTCCAGCCCGATAAAGGCGGCATGATCGCTGACGAAGAAAAGATAGCGCTTTTTAATGGCAAACTCGGGAGGCATTTCCCAGTTCTTGAGCTTGTCAAAGTCCGCCTGGGACAGTTCCAGATTATCCTGCCACGCCGATGTTGCGTCCGGTTTTACCATCAGGAACGATGGCGCTATGCCCGAGAGCAAATCTATGCCCGCTCCGGCCGAGGTTCCAGGCGGAGCGATAACCAGCGTGGGCAAGCGGCATCCGCCCAACAGGGCAGCAGCGACTATAAAGGCGGCGAGACGTTTTTGTATAGCCATGTTAGTCATTTCAGGTCTCCTTAAAAACTCAATGCAATATAAAGCAACCCGGCCGCGCGTCAACGAACAATTGGCAGACCTGTTTGGCCTACCTGTGGGATCGAATTGGAAGGGCGGGGAATCGTAGCCCAAGAGGATATTAGGCGGAAAGCATTAAAGCCTACCCGCCTGCCTGCCCTGCGTAGCCTTGCGTTAGCCCTGAACCAGAAACCAGCAGCCATTCCCGCTCAGCGCGTTCACGCGTAGAGCGGGGCGTTGGCGCGCATTGGCGGGTATTGGCGAGAATATGTATGGGCCGTGGCGAGCATTGGCGGGCATTGGCGAGCACTGACCAGAACCGGCGAGCAGAGCTTTGCCGCACTATGGCTGCTCCGGACTGCTCAGGAAATAGCGCACGCCCTTGCCCTCGCCATCCCGCCGGATCAACCCCTGGATGGCCGTAGTTCCTCGGGCGGCTCCGGGGTTGGCGGCGTGGTGATCGGATTTTCAGCCATGATACGGCACTCCTCAGTTTGGGGCATGTGGCGCTCTCGAATGGAGCAGCTCATACATAATCCGGCGCCAAAAGGCGACCGCGAAAATTGCGGTCTCGGGCAAGAGTTTCGCGCGCGCTACGCGCGGCGGGGATATTCGGTCGTCAATTGCAAAACCAGACGAGGCATTAGCGAAATATCGGACGCGAAAATGCCGCTGCCGGAAATCGAAAAGAAACCGGCAGAGAAAGCAGAAACAAAACCAGTTTCATGCCAGAGGCAGCCTGCCCGAGCGCTGGCCAGGGATCCGCCTCTGGCGGAAAGTATTAAAGCCTGCCTGCCCTGCGTAGTCTTGGCGAAGAAGGGCCCGAACGTCGGCCAGGATTGGGTTTGACCCCTGTTCTGTACAATGTCAATTGTCAAGGGCTGGCCCTGATCCGCTCCAAACAGATATAGACGAATGTTATACTGTTCCACGCGGTCCGCCAAGCAATCAAGAAAATGCTTCCGGTCCTGGTCGTCAACAAACAGTCGACTCCGATCCAATTGTCCGTCGCCGATCATCCGGCAGGTGATGTGACAGATCGCTCCAGGATATTCCACTCGAATACTTCTTGCCATGCCCCATACTCTGCCATCATCTTCCCCGCTTGTAAAGTTCTATTTAGAGGGCTGACCCCAATCCGCCTTGTCATGGCCGCTCTTCATCGTGTTTTTCAACGGCTTCTATACTATTCACATTGTAGACACAATTCGGCGATAGGTCTGTTGTAATTTCTTATCCGACGCGAGCCGCTCGGCCATGCGTCGGATCGCTATGCTCACCGCTACAACCTCATGTACTACGCCCGCCACATCCCCGTCAAGCCTTTTGTGCATTGTATAGATGCGACCCTAATTACAACGACGCCCGGAAGGATGAATTGATTTGTCCAGCGGGCAAGCGGCTGCGCAAGCGCACCGAGCATGCGCGCAATCGTCAAAGCGAGTATGCGGCGCGACTGACCGATTGCCAAAGCTGCGTATTGCAAGCCCAATGCACGC
>JACPGN010000242.1 GCA_016182435.1 Lentisphaerota bacterium
CTCGCGGGTGCCATCGGTGGAGCCGTCATCCACCAGCACCAGTTCCTTGGTAAGGTTCAGGTTAACCGCCAGAACAGCGCGCACGATTGACTCAATTGTCTGCGCCTCGTTATAGACGGGAATGACCACCGATAATTTCATAGCTCCAGCCATGCTAAAGCCCGCCACCCAGAAAACAACCACTGATTACACTGATAACCCGTATAGGGAAAGCCCGTTTAGTATCAGTGCTATCCGTGCCATCCGTGGTTCCCGCCTTGGCGGGTCCGCTTCAGGCGGAAATGTTTCTTGTTTTACCTGGGAGTTTCTCGTGTTAAAGGCACTATGGTCTCATCGCGCTATGACCTCAAGCGTTACCGGCAGTATGAAGGCATTGCGCTTGCCAGACAAGCTTGTATCGGCCCGGATACGTTGGCCGCGGGCCTCCGGCTCGCCTGGCAAGAACAAACCGATCTCTACCGTATACTTGCCCTCAGGCAGGTCAGCCGGCGCCTGGACCGTGCGCTCTTGACAAAAAATTTCCGGCAGGGGCTGGTCATCCGCCGCAGCGCTACGTGGCAAAAAGTGGTCGTCCTGGAACAAACTGCGCTCGCCCCCCGCGGGACGCGGGACAAGCTGGAAATGGACAAATACCCGCGGTAGCTTCGGCAAGGGCTTGGTCGGAAACTGCCAGTAATACCGGATGGTCAGCGGCGCGCCGGGACGCAATTGACGACTGGAAAGCGTAATGCCCCGGAACGTCACGCCATTATGGAACCGGATTTCCGCGGCGGTTTCCGGGCTGGCCAGGCGCGCGCTTTTTCCGCGCCAGTCGGCGGCTTCATGTGAACGCCCAAGCGCCTCCAAGTACCAGGCCAGCCGCTCCGTTACCGGATGATAATCCGGGTATTCCCGGGCCGCCCGGAAAAGTAAATCGAGAGCTTTATCCTTCTCGCCGTTCAGAAAACAGCTATCGGAGCGCCGCGCGAGCGTGGCCGCCCAGAGCTTATTGCGGGTCAGGAAACAGGCAAACCCGGACCATTGCAGGCCAAGCTCATCCGCCGCGCTATCCGACCAGCGCGCCGCGTCAAAATCTAATAACAACCAGGGACCCACTGCCGTTTTCCGCATGACCACCAGGCGCTCGGCCAGAACCTTTTGGCACAAAGCAGCGTCTTCGCGGCGGACCAGGATTCCAGTATGCGGCGTCAAACGTATTTCGGCGCCGAGTCGCCCGCTTACGCCCTTAAAAATCGCAGGCTCCAGCGGAACCTGGATGGACTCCCCCACGGTCCGATGCAGTGCATTGGCTACCCAGCGATCGCAATAAAGCCGGTTAATGTCGCGCTCCTGAACCAAGCGGGCAAGCTCCAGGAAGGCTTGCGCTTCCGTGGTGGTCGCCGGTTCGTCCGGCGCAAAGAGCAGCAATTCCCGAATGCCGAACTTTACCCCAATGCGGCGCAGGCGCAGCGCTTCCACCGTGACCGGCGCCAACACGATATTAAGCCGGTAAAGCCAATCGCCGCAATAGGGCCGCGGCCCGGACCAGAAATAAGAACTCTCCGGTAGAACCGGCGTCAGCGGCCGCCAAGCGCCGCCTGGTTCCCGGCCTTCGACCTGTAATTCGGGAGGATATTCCGGGAAGCACAAGAGACGTATGAGCCCCACTCGTTCCGGATTAAGGAATTGGATTTCAATCCATTCATCCTCGTCCTCGGCCGCCGCGCTTTCCCACCAGGTATCCAGATTACCGTCAGTTGTCAGCTTGCGCGCATCGCGGCCTTTCGAATCCACAATTTTTTCAGCCGTTACCATGGGCGCCAGGCGGGGTGTCAAACCCGGCGGCGCAAAATCAACATGCACCGCAACACCGCCCGGCCTTGCAAGTTGCGCCGAGCCGCCATAGGCCCGCAGAAACTCGCCCAAGCCGCCCGCATTGCCGAAGACGGCAATACGCGAGGCCAGCTCAGCCTGGCGGCTATAGGACGGATAACGGTCCAAACTCAACTCGCTGAGCAAAACTGCTTCGCGCAGCGCAAAATGCCATGCATAGAGACTATAGGGAATATAAGCGGCCTCCACGCCGCGCTCTTCCAAAAATGCTCCGACACTTTCAATTTGGCGTTGATAGGCTTCTTCGCCGCGGGCGCGTTGGCCGGCCCAACGCAGCGCGGGAAATTGGAAGAAGATCAGGATCAGGAGCGGAAGCCAGGCCAGGGAGGCCAGGGCCCTGGGCAACCAGGCCTGGAGCCGGGCGGTCATCACGCCCACCATGACCGCCGTTACCGGCACCAGCGGCAACAGATAGCGGGGCGAACGCATCTCAGCGAAATACGATGTGCTGAAGATCAGCGCGGACACCAGAACGAACGAAAACAACATAAGAGCAAACACGCTGCCGGAGAGCCGGTGTTGCCGAGCGGCACGCAGCGTAACACCGGCCGTGATCACCGCCGCGGCGCTATAAATGGCGCCAAGCAACAGATATTGCGCCAGGGGCGCATCGGCCAAGTCGAGAAGGTCCGGAAAGCGCTCCAGAAAGAATAAGGCGAGCCCTTCCCAAATTGGCCGCTGGCCGAAGGTTTCCCGAAACCCGAATGAAGCCCACTGATGCGTGGCATTCCACCACCAGAAGGGCCAACTGCCCAGCGCAAATCCGGCGAGGACGAAAAAAAAGCGCCGGACAATAAGGCGGAACGACACTAAGAGCACGACCAGCAGCGCGGCCGTGAGCAAGGCCGCGGTGATTAACTGGTTGGACCACCAGCCCAGGCCGGCAAGCAAGCCCAAAAGAAAAAACCAAACAGCGCTGGGCGGAGAGCCTTGAGCAGAGCGGACAATTCCGCGGCCACTCAACCAGAGGACGAGCGTGCCGAAGAATAGCGTGGCGGCATAGCCGCCGCGGGGCGAAATCTGGTAATGGAAATAGCCGCCCGGCCCCACCAGAAGAAAGGCCAGCGCGGCGATCCCGGCTGAGCGCGACGAGTCCAAGTCGCGCGCCCAGCGGTAGATGACCGGCAAAGTTAAAAAACCCAGCGCCGCCGTGCCGAGACAGACCAGCAACCCGGAAACCCCAAACAGCCGGCAGAGCGCCGCGCTGATCAGGGGCTCGAATGAACCCATGTAAGGCTGGCCGTAAAAGAAAACCGGAAAGTCCCGGCCTTCGGCCATGTGCTTAACCATCAGGGCCACAACGCCGGCATCAGGATTCAGGTTGTAGCGCAGGCACCAGGCGCCATAAACGCGCGTAGCCAGCGCGCCGGAGAGCAGCGCCAGCACTAAGCCCGGAAACCAGTCCGCCGCCGACTTGTTAATCCGGTTATTCACGGATTAAGATTGAGGAGCGGACTGTAATTTTCAAGGGCGAGCTTGCCCTGCATGCGACTGACATCCAGCGGGTATTTTCCGGAGAAGCAGGCTGCGCAGAAAGAAGCCGGTTCTTTAAGGGGCGAGAGCAACCCTTCTAGACTTAAATAGCCCAGAGAGTCTACGCCGATAGATTCGCCGACTTGTTCCACGGAGCGCGTGCCGGCAATAAGTTCCTCGCGGGTTGGAAAATCTATGCCAAAAAAACAGGGATTGAGCGTGGGCGGCGAAGCAATGCGCAAGTGGATTTCGCGCGCGCCGGCGGCGCGCAAGGCGGCCACGCGCTGGCGAGAGGTCGTGCCACGGATGATGGAATCATCCACGACCACGACGCGTTGGCCCTTGACTGCGTCGGCCACCACGGCCAGTTTAAGATCAACACTGCTGGAGCGCTGGGCGGATTCCGGCATGATAAACGTGCGGCCAACATAATGGTTACGGATAAATCCGTAATCCAGGGGAATGCCACTCTCCTGCGCAAAGCCCAAGGCCGCCGAGTTGCCGCTATCCGGCACGGGAATGACTATATCCGCCTTGGCGGGTTGCTCTTCGGCCAATTGCCGGCCCAGTCGCCGCCGAATGTTATGAACGCTCTCGCCGAAGATTAAACTATCCGGCCGCGCGAAATAGACCAGCTCGAAAATGCACTGGGACGGCGTCGCCAGCGGTTCGCAGAAAAAAGCGCTGTTAAGTCCCGTGGCGTCGGCCACGACCAGTTCACCGGGGCGCACATCGCGTAGATAGACGGCGCCCATCTGAGCCAAGGCGCAGGTTTCACTGGCAAAGACATAGCCCTTGCCCAGCCGCCCGACCGCGAGCGGCTTGAACCCCAGCGGGTCGCGGGCCGCCATGACGCAGTCCTTGGTCATCAGCAGATAGGCAAAGGCGCCCTGCAGCTCGCGCAGGGCGCGCGCCGCCCGATGCGGGCGTTCGCGGTACATGGGATCGGCCAGCAGGTGCACGAGCACTTCGCTGTCCGTGCTCGTCTGAAAAATGGCGCCGGAGAGCTGGTACATCTGGCGCAGGGCCCGGGCATTGACCAGGTTGCCGTTATGCGCCACCGCCCAGATGCCATCCTGGCACTCGACCACCAGCGGCTGGACATTTTGAATACGACCTGACCCCGTGGTGGAATACCGGACGTGGCCAATACCCAAATGACCGGGAAGCGCGCGCAACGCTTCCTGGGTCAACACGTCATTGACCAGCCCCAGCCCCTTGGTCGAGCGCACCTGGGACCCATCGCTGACCACGACACCAGCGCCTTCCTGGCCGCGATGCTGGAGCGAAAATAAGCCCTGGTAAATCAGCGCGGCCGATTGCGGCACGCCGAAGATGCCAATCAAGCCGCAGGCTTCCGCTGGTTTGTCTTCAGGCCAAGCCAAGGCCATGGCAAATCTCCGGGCTTTTGTTGTACACCGCAAACTAAAGCCGCTTGTAACCCCTCAGCCATCTGGGGGTAAAATGGCGCGACACGAGGTCGCGCCCTACGTAGGGCCTCAGCTTGCTGAGGCCATTGGGATCGCCGACCCCCAATAACTGACTGGTTACGTTTACTTAGCGCTGCTGGTCCAGGCGCTGTCACGCACCAGGAACCGCCAGGGACGCCGGGCGTCTGAGCCGGCATAGTCAACGCCTACACGAGTAGTTGATACAACTTGTTTGGGGAGGAAGTCAATGCCTTTTTCCAGCCAGATTTTATTGCCCAGCAGGCTGGCGCCCGAATAATGCACGCTCAAGCCCAGGGCTTGCGCCAGGGCACCCGGACCCGCCGTGAGCGTTCGGTCCGGATGCTCCTTGCGCCGCCGGCGGAGCATGACCGCCAAGCCATGGGTTGGCTCCAGCGCCCGGATCAGCACGGCATGCGGAATGCCCTTTGGCCCCGTGATGATATTAAAGAGCGCATGCAAGCCATAACATAAATAAATGTAGGCCACGCCGCCGGGGACATACATGACTGCGGTCCGCCGCGTGCGCCGGTTGCCGTAGGCGTGCGAGGCGCGGTCGGTGGCCCCGGCATAAGCTTCGGTCTCCACAATGCGCCCGCCGGTCACGCCGGAACGGCCAAGGCGGGTGAACAGATACTGGCCGAGCAGATCCCGGCTGATTTGAATCACATCGCGTCTCCGGAAAAACGCGGCCGGCAATTTTACGCTGACGACGGCTGAGTGACGGTTACGAATAACAGGTCTTTCTTTGAAAGTGTGGTTGTAATTATAATCGTCGGATTTATTTAGAGGTAAGTCTATCCCGCACGTCATTCCCGATCTAATCGGGAATCCAGAATAGAAAGACTGGATTCCGGGTCTCCACCGCAGGCGGATCCGCTAGAGGCGGAAAGCCCGGAATGACAAATGAAGCGCGAGGAACAGCTATTCAAGCATACGGGTGAAAAGCGCTTTAACATATCCGCTCAGGCGCTCAAAATTCGCCGCCAGGAGCCAGCCCAAGACAATGATCAAGACCACTGTTGCCACTCTGAGGCCTTGCCGTAGAGCGACACGACCTTTATGCCGCTGGTGTTGACAGCGCGGACAGAGCGCCAGGACCGCGGCAAACAAATAGCCGCATTTCGGGCATTCGACATTGCCGGCTTTACCAACCGGAACACGTGGAACATCCGCGGCCATTTCCGTTGGTCGCGGCTGGTCAGCTTTTCCGCCTCTAGCGGATCTGCTTCTGGCAGAAAGCCGCAACCGC
>JACPGN010000244.1:0-1686 GCA_016182435.1 Lentisphaerota bacterium
CACGGTGGTCAGAGCCACGTCGCCCGGGTTGATGAAGCAGAGCGGCAACATAGCCAGGGCCGATTTCGAGCCGATGCTGTGGACAATTTCGGTCTCGGGGTTCAGGTCCCGGACGCCGAAAAATTGCTCCATATAGCGCGCGGCGGCCAGCTTAAAGTCCCGGATGCCGTTATCGGCATAACCGCGGTTAGCGGGATCATCCACCGCTTTTTTCAGCGCGCGGCGAATGGCCGCGGGCGCTATGCCGTCAGGCTCGCCCACGCCGAAATCGAGCAATTCCACGCCCGGGCGAGCTTCCCGGGCTGCGGCTTTGGCGCGTTTGATTTTTTCGAACTTATAAAGCTCGTCGGCCAGGCCGAAGGCCGCCCCGCCAAGGCGTTCGGCAAAAAGTGTTTGGATATTCATATTTCCCCTTGCGCTTGCCGCCAGATGTACCATTGCGCCGTCCAGGATTCAAGAACAGAGAAATGACCCGGCCGGCAACACAGAAAATCCATCTTTGCGTAACCCATTACTATTTAATCTTGATCGAACTGGCGCGTCTGGGGTAAATTACGTTTATGACTACGACTATTGCCGAGACTAAGATTGCGTCAGGCGACTTGGAACCGGCGCGGGGTGTGGCCCGTAATTTCGCCGCAGAAGCCCGGTTGCATTTTGGCGCGCGCTTGAAGGCGATGCGCCTTTACGGATCGGCGGCGCGGGGCGACTGGTCCACGGAGTCCGATATCGACGTGCTTGTGCTTCTGGATCGTGTCGAGTCGGCGGACGGCGACTGGCTGAGCAGTCGCGCCGTCCGGCTTGGCGTTCTCGACAGCGGGTTTATACTGCAACCGTTGTTTATGTCCGAAGCGGATTTTAACGCCCTCATGGCGCGTGAACGCCTGTTTGCCCGCGAGGTTCGGCAGAACGGGATTGACTTATGACGGAAGACAACGCCAGACAAAATGCCGCCCAGGAAATGGAACGAGCCAAAGAGGTTCTTGCGGAAGCTCGGCATCTCTTTGCCGGCGGTTTCTATAACGGCGTCGTGACGCGCGCCTATTACGCCGCCTTTCATGGCGCGCGGGCGCTGCTCTTCACCCGCGGACTCGAGTCCAAGACCCACCGGAGCGTCATTCAATTGTTCAATCTGCATTTTATCAAGGATGGACCGCTTTCGACTCAGGTGGCCGAGTATTTATCCCGTCTTGAAACCTATCGCGAACTGAGCGACTACACGGCGATTGCCCAGTTCACCGAGGCGCAGGCCCGCGAGGAACTTGCCCGGGCCGAAGCCTTCCTCGATGCCTGCCGTTCCCTGTTTACTCCTTAGCCGGCTGATATTCCGCTCCGCCGAACTGTCTACTGACTTCCTGATAACCGCTGGCGGAGAGGAAGATCTGCCAGAGGCCGGCCTGTCCTGCCTGCCCGCCGTAGTCCGGCGCAGCCGGACGAAGGAGGGAGCCCGCCTGCGGTGAGCCTATCGAACTCGACGAAGGGGCATCCTGGTGACCCGCCTGCAACGCCTGTGGCGTAGACACTGCGGGCAGGTACACGGCCAAATCCGCTTTGCCGTCGCCGTCATAATCCGCCGGAACCGGAACGCCGCCGGCGTTCCCGGCTATTCCGCCCCACCAAGTATATTGCCCGGTTGTTTCCAGCGAACTTGACAACAGCACCTGCCAATAAGCCGTGGCCGGAGCA
>JACPGN010000244.1:1708-3641 GCA_016182435.1 Lentisphaerota bacterium
CCAGGCAGCCCGGACCGCCAAACCCGCCGGTCACCCGATAATATCCCATTGATGACGGGCCTATCACCCATGTCCCGGTCTCCTGGTTATACACGGCCGGACCGGCCTTCCCGTCGCCATCATAATCCCCCGGCACGGGAGCATATCCCGGCCACAACCCCGGCGCTTCTTTAAGCGCATATCCCTCGGCCGATGAGGCCCCATACCAATAACCGTCGGCATCACGATACACCACCGGATCAGTAAGGCCGTCCCCGTCAAAATCACAGGGCGTAGCCGTGTATTCCGGCCCACCCAGTTGCCCGCTGATCGCCTGTTCCGTGGATGACCTCCGCACGGACCACCAGCCGTTCAAACGATCATACACGGCCAAGTCGGTAATCCCATCGCCGTCATAATCCCCGGGAACCGACGTCCACCCCAGCCCAACATCCCCCACACTGATATCCGCATCATACCGATCTCCAGACAATTTCAAATACCACCGTCCCAAACTACTCTGATAGAGACATCCGTCAGACTTGCCGTCGCCATCATAATCGTTGAAGGCGCGGCCGATTGAACTGACGCCGCTGGTCTTGATCCTGACTGACCCGGCGGCTTCTGTTGTGTTATTTGCCTGGTTCGGATCGTCCAGCGCGCTCAAATGCCGCACCGTCACTATAGCCGTCTGCACCCCGCTCAAATCGCCGCGCACCGTCAGACCGCGCTTGGCCGCAAGAGTCAGGATGATCAATTCCTCCCCGCCCGCAGCGATGGTCAGGTTGGTCTGCGCCGAGCCAATCCAGACGGCATCTGTAGCCGGGGTCGTTGACCCCGGTCCCGCCGTTGTAGCCGGGGTCGCTGACCCCGGTCCCGCCGTTGTAGCCGGGGTCGCTGACCCCGGACCGGCCTCACCGAGGCCGGCTACAGGGGGCGCGGCGCCTACGTCGGAAAGCGTTATACCCACCACTTGTGGCGCGCTGCGCGCCATGTGGAAATCAAACGCCACTCCGGCGGAGGTCAAGGCGTCCGGCCCCAAGTTTGCCAGCCGGCAGGAGATTGTTCCCGGATTAGCCAGTTGCAAAATATTCACCGGCAGATAAACAAAATCGCTCACGGAAATATCCGCCGTCCCGGTCTTCTGCTCCGGCGCCAAGGCCGCGTAGCCCATACTGACATAACTCATCGGACTGATCAACGTTGCCGTCTTCGCCCGCACCCAGTAGTAATAGGCGTTGATCGGATTGATGGCGTAATCGTCGTAATAATAGGCTGTAGACTGTAGGCTGTAGACTGTAGGCTGACCGCTGACCGCTGATCTCTGACCTCTGGCGCTCTGGCCTGCCGGCACATCCGCAATCGGTCCGGCCATATCCGGGTCATTGGTCAGGCTCCGCCAGATTTCGTATCCGGTGGCCCCGGCCACGCCCTGCCAGGTTATTCTGATTCTGTTCGTGTAAGACCCTTCCGTCGCCGAGACGCCTGAGGGCGCGCCGATGTTGGTTAAGATTTGCAGATAAACGCCCGCAATGATCGTCGTGCTGCCACCAGTCACAAATCCGGTCTGATTGCTCGGGGCCACATAACCGGCGAGCGCTCCCCATGCCAGCGAATAAAGTCCGGTCGGGGCGCTCACCGCCGCCAGATTCCCGGTGCCGGATGACGGGCCGCTATATCCGCCCGGCGCGCTCAATGCCCATGAGCCACTGAGCGGCGTTACGATAATTGCCAGCCAGCCGTCCTGAACCGGCGCGGGCAGGACGCTGAACGTATTAGTCAGAGCTGGCGCAGCCGCATAGAAATTATTTCCGGTCTGACTGGCCACAATGCTGACCACGCCCGTGGCAATAAATGTCAGGTTCGTGTTGAGGGAAATAGTGCCGGGACCACTGCCCACGCTGAAGCTCACCGGCAGACCGGAATCAGCGTCAGCGCTTAAATGGACCGTGCT
>JACPGN010000246.1 GCA_016182435.1 Lentisphaerota bacterium
CTGCGTAATCTGGGCTTCTTTGAAACCGTCAATGCCTTCCCCCGCGAAACGCTTGATCCGGCGCTCGACGACCTCGTCTTCGAGGTCGAAGAAAAGCGCACCGGGCAGTTCATGGTCGGCGCCGGGTATTCCAGCGTGGACGAGTTGGTGGGGTTCATTGAGTTGTCTCAGGGCAATTTCGACCTGTGGGAATGGCCGTCTTTTACCGGCCGGGGGCAGAAACTGCGCCTGAGAGCCCAGGTGGGCAGCCAGCGACAGGACTACGAAATTTCGTTTGTCGAACCTTGGTTTCTTGACCGCAAGCTGTCGTTGGGCGTGGATCTCTACGACCGCACCCGCAATAACCTGAGCAAGTACTACAATGAACAGCGCCTGGGCACGGCCATAACGCTGGGCAAACCTTTGAAGGGCTTCTTCCAGCGCGTTAACCTGCAGTACCGCCTGGAGCAGATCAGTATTTACGATGTGGCCACCAATGCCGCGCCGATCTTTCAGAATGATGCCGGCGACTGGAACGACAGTTCGCTCAAGCTGACCTTTATCCACGATACCCGCGACAACGTGTTTGTCCCGACGCGCGGCGCGAAGCTCAGCCTGGCCGGGCAGCTCTCGGGGGGTCCCTTGGGCTTTGATGTGGATGTCTACGGCTTGGAAGGCGAAGGCACGATCTTTTTACCCGTGATCTTCGACCATGTGTTAAGCCTGCGCGGCTGGGCCGAGACCGTGCAGGAATACGCGGACAACGAGGACGTGCACGTCTTTGACCGGCTTTTCCTGGGCGGCCCGCGAACTCTGCGCGGTTTCAAATATCGCTATGTGTCTCCCTATGACCAGGGGCAGCCCATTGGCGGCAAGTCCGCGGCACTGGCTTCCGCCGAGTACACGGTCCCGCTGTACAAGACTTTCCTGCGCCTGGCTGCGTTCTATGATATCGGCAATGTTTGGCTTGATGCCTTTGAGTTTGATCTGTTAGAGTACAACTCGGATATCGGGATTGGCCTGCGGCTGGATATCCCCGGCTTTCCCATCCGCCTGGATTACGCCTGGCCCCTGGAAATAAGCGGCGCTGATATCGAGCGCACGGGCGCCCGGTTCAATTTCTGGATGGGCTATGGATTTTAAGAATGAAATTGGAAATTCGAAATTGGTTCGGAAAGATTCCGATCTCGCTCGGCGGCCTTGCCAGCCGGGTTCTTCGCCAATTTCCAGTTTCTAATTTCAAATTTCAAATAACAGGAATGACGGCAATATGAATATGCGATCATTGTCACTGCTTGCGGCGGCGGGACTATACCTGGCACTGGGCGCGGCGCTGAACGCGGCCGAACCAACGATGGCCTTCGTCTCCATGGAGCGCCTGTTCGACGATTACTATAAAACCAAAGCCGCAAATGTTAAGCTCAAGGCCCGGTTTGAATCCGTGGATGTAACCCGTCGGGATTTGGTTGCCCAGGTTAAAACGCTCAAAGGCGAGGTTGAGACGTTAGGCGCCGAGGCGCGCGATAAATCGCTTAACGAGCCAGAGCGCGTTAAAAAACGCTCAGCCGCCGAAGATAAATTCACGCTCTTCCGCGAAGCTGAGGATAAACTGGCGGAATTCGATAACACCTATAAAAAACAGTTCGGCGAGCAGATGAAGGAATCCCAGCAACAACTGGTCGGCGAAATCCGCGCCGTCATCGAGGCCTATGTCAAGGAACACGGCATTCGCATCGTCTTTGACAGTTCCGGCAAGACCCTGAACAGCGTCGAATCCGTAGTCTACTACGACCCGGCTTTTGACATTACCGCGCCGATCCTGGCCATCTTGAACAAGAACGCTCCGGAAGTTAAGGCCCGGGAAGCAACCGAACCCGAAACTGAGCGTAAAACCGAAGCGCCCGTCCCGCTAAAAGCGGGACAAGCCGGAAAGAAAACTCCATGACGCTTTCTGTTGCAGAAATCGCCCGGCGCCTGGGCGCGCAGGTCGAAGGCAATGCCCAGGCCCCGATCCTGCGCTTGGCCGGCATCCGCGAGGCGATGGAAGGCGATCTCTCGTTCGTGGCTACACCCCATTATGCCGGCGTGGCCGCCACCACGCGCGCGACGGCCGTGATCGTGAATGAGGACTGGAATCGGCCCTGTTCGGCGACCTTGATCCGGGTCAAAAACGCCGACAAGGCCTTCGCCGAGGCGGCGCAGTGGTTCGCACCGCCGGCGATTGTATTCCCGCCGGGCATTCATCCCACGGCTATTGTCGCGCAAGACGCCAAGCTGGGGTCCGACATATTCCTCGGACCTTATTGCATTGTCGAACCGGGCGCCTCAATCGGCGACCGCTCGGTCATCTGCGCCCATTGCTACATCGGCCACGGCACGATCATCGGGGATGACTGCAAGCTGTATCCCCACGTCTCGATCCGCGAATACACCCGCTTGGGCAGCCGCGTCATCATTCATAACGGCGCCGTCATTGGCAGTGATGGCTTTGGCTACGTCCAGGAAGGCGCCATCCGCAAAAAAATTCCTCAAATCGGCATCGTCGTAATCGGTAACGATGTTGAGATTGGCGCCAACGTTGCCATTGACCGCGCCCGTTTCGGCCAAACCCGCATCGGTAACGGCGTCAAAATGGATAACCTGATTCAGATCGCCCACAACGTCATTATTGGCGACAACTGCGTGATTGTCGCTCAAGCCGGCATTTCCGGCAGCACGATGATTGGCGACCGCACGATCATTGCCGGCCAGGCCGGCATCGTCGGCCACCTGGTGCTGGGCTCGGACGTCATTGTGGCCGCGCAATCCGGCGTGACCAAGGATATTCCCGCGGGCACGTTTGTCTTCGGGGCGCCAGCCATGCCCTATGAAAAGTTCACCAAGCTGCACGCCCACCTGATGCGCCTGCCGGCTCTGAAGGAAAAACTATCAGCCCTGGAAGCGCGCCTGGCAAAGCTGGAGCAGGCAAGGCAACTACCGCCATCCCCCACCCCGCCGCCTATGGCCTGAAGCGCGCGCTTTACGGCGAGAAGTGCCGGAATTATCACGTAATGGGTCACTTATCAAAGGTGGTCGCGTGAGGGTAGGGACGGCTCCCCGCCACAGGGCGGGGCAAGCGCCTCGGCGGGACCGTCCGCGGCGCGTTCGGCGAACGCGCCCTACCCCTTGCCCCATCAAGAACCGTAAGGAACCCCGAAGGGGTGCCACATCATAGCCCAGGGTGTAACCCTGGGACCCTGAAGTCATGCATGGTAATTCCAAGCTATTTCAATTTTCAGCGCGCGAGCCTTATCCGGGAAAAGTCGGCATCCGCCCTTACCTGGCGGTCTTCCTGCTGGGGCTGAGCCTTTTACTACCCGAGCCGCTTTTGGGCGCTGCGGAACTGCTCCAGAACAGCCGCGCGGCGCTGGAAGACGAATTATATGATGTCGCCGGCGCAAAGCTTAAGCGCTATCTGCAGGAGGCTTCCGCGCCCGCCGAGCGTGGCGAAGGCATGCTCCTGCTGGTTCAAGCCCTGCACGGCCAAAAACGCTACCAGGAGCTGCTGGAGGTGCTGGAGCAGAACCGCAAGTTGGCCTCCGGTTCGCCGCAGGCGGACGCCTTTGAATTCTGGCGGGCTTTTGCCCATTTCGAGCGGGGCGAATGGCAGCAAACCGTAGAGGAGTGCCGCCGGCTGGATCAGCAATATCCGCAATCGCCA
>JACPGN010000247.1 GCA_016182435.1 Lentisphaerota bacterium
ATGCGCTTGAAGCCGGTAATCTGGTCCACCTCGATCTTCATGGAGACGTTTTCCACAAAGTCGCGGAACTGGATCAGACCCGAGTGCTCGGCGATGATGGGCACGCTGTGCGGTTCCCAGCGAACAAAGACCTGACCCTTGACTACCGCCTCACCCTCATTGAGCGACACCGCCGAGCCTACCACCAGCTGTTGCTGTTCCAGTTCGCGGCCGTCGGCATCGCGAATGACCATGGCGGCGCTCTTGTTGAGCACGATGTTGTTGCCCTGGGCGTCTTTGACCATGCGCGCATCCACAAAATGCACGGTTCCGGCATTCTTAGCCTTAATCTCCGTTTGGCCCGCGCGAGAACTGGCTGTGCCGCCGATATGGAAAGTCCGCATGGTGAGCTGGGTACCGGGCTCGCCAATTGACTGCGCGGCGATGATCCCCACTGCCGTGCCGAGTTCGACCAGTTTATCGGTGGTTAAATCGCGGCCATAACATTTGGCGCAGGCCCCGCGACGGGTTTCGCAGGTCAGCACACTGCGGATTTTAACGCTTTCAATATCGTCGCGCTCAATGGTTTCAGCATCGGTCTCGCTGATGTCCTGGCCGGAGGCCACCAGGCGCTTCTTGTGGTCGCGCGGATCAACAACGTCCTCGAGCGCCGTGCGGCCGATGATCCGGTGGCTGAGCGGGATTTCCACGGCGCCGCTGATGGCGGCAACCCTGATACCGTTGAGGGTATTGCAGTCCTGCTCGGTGATAATCACATCCTGGGCCACATCCACCAGCTTGCGGGTGAGGTAGCCGGCGTCGGCGGTCTTCAGCGCCGTATCGGCCAGGCCCTTGCGGGCGCCGTGCGTACTGATGAAGTATTCCAGAACGCTCAGCCCCTCGCGGAAGTTGGAAATAATCGGCCGCTCAATGATTTCGCCGGAGGGCTTGGCCATCAAGCCGCGGATACCGGCCAACTGACGGATCTGCTGGCGGCTGCCGCGCGCGCCCGAGTCCACCATCATGTAGAGGGGGTTGGGCGTGCTTTCCGATTGTTTCTGCATGGCCTCGATCATGGTTGCAGCGGTTTCCTCCGTCGCCCGGGTCCAGATGTCAATGATCTTGTTGTAGCGCTCGCCTTCGGTAATAATGCCGCGCTGATATTGGCGCTCCACTTCCTTGACCTGCCGCCGCGCCTCTTCAATAATTCGGGGTTTGCCTTCGGGGGAAATCATGTCAACCAGGCCGATGGAAATCCCGGTCAAAGTGGCATGCTTGAAGCCCAAGTCCTTCAAGGCGTCGAGCACGCGCACGGTTTCAGCCTGGCCGGCTGCATGGTAGCACTTCCAGATGATCGTGTTCAGCAGCTTCTTGTTAAGGGTCTCATTGATGAACCCGACGGTATGCGGAAACACTCTGTTAAAGAACACCCGGCCCACCGTGGTGGCGATGACACGCTTGGTGACGTCGCCGTAGACGGTCCTTTCCTTCTTATAATCGGGGTTACGGAGCAGGATCGGGGTATGGACCTTGACCTGGCCCATGTCGAAGGCATACTGCACCTCGGTGGCGTCCGCCAGGAGCGGCAGATGCCGGCCACTCTCTTCATCGGCTTTGCTCAGGAATGGTTCATTCCTTGCGGCGCTGGGCCCCATGGTAAGGTAATAAATGCCCAGGGCGATATCCTGAGTCGGGGTCATGATCGGCCGGCCGCTGGAAGGCGAAAACAGGTTGTTGGTGGAAAGCATCAGCAAGCGCGACTCCAATTGCGCCTCAATCGAGAGCGGCACGTGCACGGCCATCTGGTCGCCGTCAAAGTCCGCATTGAAGGCTGGGCAGACCAGGGGATGAATCTGGATGGCCTCGCCCTCGATCAGAATCGGCTCGAAGGACTGGACGCTCAAGCGGTGAAGGGTCGGCGCGCGGTTAAGCATGACCGTGCGGCCCTTGATCACTTCATCCAGCGCATCCCAGACAACGTCGCTTTGGCTTTCGATCATCTTCTTGGCCGCCCGCACGGTGTGGACGATGCCTTTCTGTTTCAAGCGCCGGATGATGAAGGGTTCAAAGAGCGTTAAAGCCATCTTCTTGGGCAGGCCGCACTGATTGAGGGCCAGTTCGGGTCCCACCACGATCACGGAGCGGCCCGAATAATCCACGCGTTTACCCAGCAGGTTCTGGCGGAAACGGCCCTGCTTGCCCTTGAGCATATCGCTCAGCGATTTAAGCACGCGGTTACCCGCGCCGGTTACCGGCCGGCCATGGCGGCCGTTATCCAGCAGGGCATCCACGGCTTCCTGCAGCATGCGTTTTTCGTTGCGGATGATGACATCCGGCGTTTTCAAAATAAGCAGATTCTTGAGCCGGTTATTGCGGTTGATCACCCGGCGGTACAAATCGTTCAAGTCCGAGGTGGCAAAGCGCCCGCCATCCAGGGGCACCAGCGGGCGCAGATCCGGTGGAATCACCGGCAGAACTTCCAGAATCATCCATTCCGGCCGCATGGCATTGAGCCGCATGCTTTCGATGATTTTCATGCGGTTGGAGATCTTCTTGCGCGTCTGCTGGCTGCGCGTGGTGCTCATCTGCGCTTCGAGCGCGACCATCAGGTCGGCCAGGTCAAGGCGCTTCATCAGGTCGCGGACGGCTTCCGCCCCCATCTTGGCGTTGAACTCCTCGCCATACAGCTCCTGCGCTTCACGGTACTCTTCCTCGCTGAGAATCTGCCTTTCCTTGAGGGGCGTCTTGCCGGGATCAATCACAATGTAATCCTCGTAATACAGAATCCGCTCCAGGCTGCGCGCGGACAAGTCGATCACCAGCCCGATGCGGCTGGGCGTGCACTTGTAAAACCAGATGTGCGAGACCGGCACGGCCAGCTCGATATGGCCGAGCCGCTCGCGGCGCACGCGCGAGAGCGTCACTTCCACGCCGCAGCGGTCGCAGATCACGCCTTTATGCTTGATGCGTTTGTACTTCCCGCAACTGCATTCCCAATCCCGCTGTGGGCCGAAAATCCGCTCGCAGAAAAGGCCGCCGCGTTCCGGCTTGTAGGTGCGGTAGTTGACGGTCTCCGGGTTTTTCACCTCCCCGAAACTCCATGATCGGACGGTCTCGGGCGAGGCCAGGGCGATATGCACCGCGTCAAAAGCGGTGGTTTTGTAACTTTCCTGGCTTCCTCGGCTACTGATGGTTTCCATACTGCTCCTAATGGCCTCAGCAAGCTGAGGCCCTACGTAGGGCGCGACCTCGTGTCGCGCCATTTTATCCTTTGAGCACTTAGCGCAGGGCCTTTTCCCCGATGCTGTGCAAGCGGACATCCAGGCCCAGACTCTGCAGTTCCTTGATCAACACGTTGAATGACTCCGGCATGCCGGGCTCGATGATATTCTCGCCTTTGACGATGGCTTCATAAATGCGCGTGCGGCCGGCCACATCGTCGCTCTTGACGGTCAGAATTTCCTGGAGGGCATAGGCCGCGGCATAAGCTTCCAGGGCCCAGACTTCCATTTCGCCAAAACGCTGGCCGCCGTACTGGGCCTTGCCGCCCAGCGGTTGCTGGGTTACCAGCGAATAAGGCCCGACGGCGCGCGCATGGATTTTGTCGCTGACCAGGTGGTGCAGTTTGCAGATGTAAATCACCCCGACCGTCACCGGCTGGGCGAAGCTCTCGCCCGTGCGGCCGTCGCGCAGCCAGGTCTTACCCGATTCCGGCAGGCCGGCTTCCTTCATTTTTTTGCTGAGGCTTGCCTCCGAAATGCCGTCAAAGATCGGCGTGGTCACCCGCAGGCCCAATTTCTGGCAAACCCAGCCCAACTGGGTTTCCAGGAGCTGACCGACGTTCATGCGCGAAGGCACCCCCAGGGGGTTGAGCAATATGTCCACCGGCGTGCCATCCGGCAGGAACGGCATGTCTTCATCCTTTACAATCCGCGCCACGACGCCCTTGTTGCCATGCCGGCCGGCCATTTTATCGCCGACTTCCAGCCGCTTTTTGCTGGCAATATAGACCTTGACCTGCTTAATGATGCCGTCCTCGGCATATTCGCCGCTGGAGATATGACTGAGGGCGTCATCGCGCTGCCGCTCAATTTCCGAAAATTTGCTCGCATGTTCATTGATGATCCCCTGGATGCGCTCCTGGATCGGGCTGGGATCAATCTCAACGTGCTCCCAGCCCGCCGCTAATTTGCGCAGCAGGAACTTGGTGATTTTGCGATTGGCCGGAATGATAATCTCGCCGGTCTCCACGTTGACCACGTCCAGCGGGATCTTCTCGCCCAGGAGCACATTGCTGAGCGCCTCGGTGAGCTGATCGGTAAGTTGCTGTTTCTTGGCCTTATATTCCTCGTCAATTTGCTTCATCTCCTGGCGGCGGGCCTTGACGGTTAACTGCTCCCTGGTCACCCGTTGCTGGGCCGAGGCGCTGACTTCCATCACGATACCTTCCGTGCCGCTGGGAACGGTCAGCGAAGTGTCGCGCACGTCAGCGGCTTTCTCGCCAAAGATCGCCCGCAGCAGGCGCTCCTCCGGGGCCAGTTCGGTCTCGACCTTGGGCGTGACCTTGCCGACCAGAATAGCGCCGGGTTTGACCTCGGCCCCGATGCGGATGACGCCGTCAGTGCCGAGATTCCTGAGCGCGTCTTCGCCCACGTTGGGAATATCGCGGGTAATCTCCTCGGGGCCCAACTTGGTGTCCCGGGCGCTGGCCTCGAACTTTTCAACATGGAGCGAGGTAAAGACATCTTCGCGCACGATGCGCTCGCTGATCAGAATGGCGTCTTCAAAATTGTAGCCGCACCACGGCATATAGGCCACCAGGACGTTGCGGCCAATGGCCAGGTCGCCGCCGGCGGTATTCGGGCCGTCGGCCAGCACCATGCCGCGGGTTACCCGTTGGCCCTGCTTGACGATCGGCTTCTGGTTCATGCAGGTGCCCGCATTCGAGCGCATGAATTTGCGCAGTTGATACATCTGCGTTTTAACCCCGCTTTTCGGCCGCTTCTTCGGCAACTTGCCGTCCGGGGTGACAATGACCTTGGTGGCCGATACATAGGCAACCCGGCCGGGCTCCGTGGCGGTAACCATGACCCGCGAATCCAGGGCCACCCGGGACTCCAAGCCGGTGCCCACGTAGGAAGCTTCTGAGCGGATCAAGGGCACGGCCTGGCGCATCATGTTCGAGCCCATCAGCGCGCGGTTGGCGTCATCGTGCTCCAGGAAGGGAATCAGGCCCGCGGCCACACTGACCACCTGCTTCGGCGAGGCATCCATGTATTGGACGGTATCCCTGGGCTTTTCCAGGAACTCGCCGCGATAGCGCACGGAGACATTGTCTTCGGTAAAATGCCCCTTCTCATCCACCGGGGCATTGGCCTGGGCAATGACGTAATTTTCATCGCGATCCGCCGTCAGGTACTCAACTTTGTCGGTCACGCAACCGTTTTCCACCTTGCGGTAGGGCGTCTCGATGAAGCCAAAATCATTGACCCGCGCGTAAGAGCCCAGGGAGGAGATCAGCCCGATATTCGGCCCTTCCGGCGTTTCAATCGGGCAAATGCGGCCATAGTGGCTGCTGTGCACGTCACGGACTTCAAAGCCCGCGCGCTCGCGGCTCAATCCGCCGGGGCCCAGCGCGCTGAGGCGGCGCTTATGGGTAAGTTCCGAAAGCGGGTTGGTCTGGTCCATGAACTGGCTGAGCTGGCTGCGCGCGAAAAAGTCTTGCACCGAGGCCGAGAGACTCTTGGGATTAATCAGCCGCTGCGGCGAAATTTTCTCAATGGCCGAATCCATGAACACCATGCGCTCGCGCAGAGTGCGCTGGGTCCGCGCCAGACCCAGCCGGCACTGGTTCTCCACGAGTTCGCCGACCGTGCGCAGCCGGCGGCTGCCCAGGTGGTCAATATCATCCACCAGACCCTGCCCGCGGGTCAGGTTGATCAGATAGCGCAGCGCCTCCACCACGTCCTCGTTGTCGAGCATGCGCAGGTCCTTTTCCTTTTTAAGCCCCAGCTTCTGATTAATTTTATAGCGGCCCACCCGCCCGAGGTCAAAACGGCGTGGATCAAAAAAGAGGTTCTTCAGCATCTGGCGGGCGTTACTGACCGTGGGCGGATCGCCGGGGCGCAGCTTTCTGAAAAGGTCCTTGAGGGCCTCTTCCTCGGAATTGGTCTGATCCTTCTGGATGTTGCGCAGGAAAAGCCCGTTGTCCCAGGAAACATCCACTACCTCTACGGTGGCGAACTTGGCTGTGATCATTTGCTTGATCAGATTGCTCGTGAGCGGGTCATAGCGGCGGCCCAGGATCGCCTGGCTCTCGAGGTCAATAACATCTTCCTTGAGCGCGCGGGCGGAGAGCTTTTCCTCGTCAAGCTCGCCGC
>JACPGN010000031.1 GCA_016182435.1 Lentisphaerota bacterium
GCGACAGCGCCAGGCGGGTGCTGGCTTCCACCATGAGCTTCATCCGATGCATGATGATATCCTGCGCCTTGAGCTCCGTGAGAAAATTGCGCGCCAATAAGGAAGGAAACGCATCCTCCAACAGCATGCGATTGAGGCGCAACAGCTCGTCGCCGGAGGGCTGATGGTCCAGAAGAATGCGCGTATTATTGCTCAGGTTCACCCCGGCAAAGCGCTCGGGCGTATAGAGGCATGGACCACCGATTAACCGGTTCAAATCCGCACTCAAGGCCGCGGCCAAGCCAGTCGTGGTCACGCTGAAAGCGTGGCGAGCGCCTTCATCCCGCGCCGCGCGGGATGGCAAGCCCTCGTAGCGCTCGAGCCACTCCAGGGTATTATCGGACAAGTGGGCCTGGACAAAATCGGTCAAAGGATCAGGCGCCTCAGCCAGGATTTGCGCGAAAGCATCCATGTCGAGAATATCATCGGGGCCGACCAGAAAGGAGCCGCGCATAGTTCGGAGAATTTCCCGCATGGTCAAATCAGCCGGCTTCTTCCAGATAACACCCCGGCTCAGCAGCTCGGCGACGTCAATGGTTACCGGATATTCCTGGGCGCTAAGCCGCCGTGTGCGGCTCAAGTCGTCGGGAAACTGATCATCGGCCTGATCAATGCGCACCTGCTGGAGGCGGATCACAATTTTACCGGGGTTGTCCGCATCCGGCGCGAGCGTGCCCGTTTTGGCGCGGATCGTCTGTTTGACGCCCCGGCGGTCAAACTCATAAATGACAATGCCGGCAAGGCGCGGTCCATCTTTACGGGCGATGTAGATGGTAAATCCGGGGAAATCACGGATGAAGCGGCCCTCGTCAAGGAGCGCCAAGGGCGTCTCCACCCCCAGCTTGCCCAGCACGGTGCGCCGGGCATAATGGCTGCCGGGCGCCAGGTCGGCGCTGATATAAACGCAAAGCAAACTGAGCAAACTGGCGATAAGGACCGGCGGCTGGACGACCTGCCAGAGGCTGATGCCCAAGGCTCGCAGGGCCACCAGCTCGCGGTCACTGGCCATGCGGCTGAAAACAAGGTAAGCGGTGGCCAGCACGCTCATGGGAATGGCAAAAATCAACGAGGCGGGAATCCCGTAGCCGAACACCTGCAGGATCAGCAATCCCGGCACGCCCCGCGAGAACAGGTCAATGACCTTGAAGATATTCCCCACCGCCATGACAAACAGGAATACCACCAGGGTAATGGCAAAGGTCAGCAGGAATTGGTGGGTAATATAGCGGGTAAGAATGCGCATGGGAAAAGTCAGAATGCAGAATTAAGTTATCTCGTCTCGACGGGGCGAGACTCCTACATTCTGCATTCGGCCAAAGCAGGCTGTGCCCGCAACCCAAAAAAATCAACCACTGATTACACTGATTTCACGGATATAGAGAGTAAGAATGACCCTATTAAGTCATTCCATATCAGTGTTATCCGTGCCATCCGTGGTTCCGCCTGCGCGGATCCGCGAGGGCGGAAATATTCTTGTTTTTCATAGCGGTTGTCCATGTATCAGGTACTAATACCGGTAGTGCTCGGTTTTGTAAGGGCCCCGGGAGTCAATGCCCAGATAGGCCGCCTGGGCGCGCGAGAGGGTATCCAACTTGACCCCCAGCTTGGCGAGGTGCAAGCGCGCCACCTGCTCATCCAGAATCTTGGGCAGGACATAGACGCCGATGGGATATTTCTCCGGATGCGTATGGAGTTCAATCTGGGCCAACACCTGGTTGGTAAAACTGTTCGACATCACGAAACTGGGATGCCCCGTGGCGCAGCCCAAGTTAACCAGCCGGCCTTCCGCCAGCAAAATGATGCTTCTGCCTCCGGGAAACGTGATTTTATCCACCTGGGGTTTGATGTTCGTCCAGGGGTACCTCCGGAGTTTTTCGACTTCGATTTCAGAATCGAAGTGCCCGATATTACAGACGATGGCCATGTGTTTCATCCGGCGCATATGCTTTTCGGTAATAACGCCGCAACAGCCCGTGGCGGTAATGAACAAGTCGCCGCTGGCGCAGGCCTCGCGCAGGCGCATGACTTCATAGCCTTCCATCGCCGCCTGCAGCGCGCAAATGGGATCAATCTCGGTCACGACCACGCGCGCTCCCTGGCCGCGCAGCGACTGGCAACAGCCCTTGCCCACATCGCCATAGCCGGCCACGACCGCCACCTTGCCGGCGAGCATAATGTCCGTGGCGCGCATAATCCCATCCACCAGCGAGTGGCGGCAGCCGTAGAGATTGTCGAACTTGGATTTGGTCACCGAATCGTTGACATTAAAGGCGGGGAAGAGCAGGCGCTGCTGTTCCTTCATCTGATACAATCGGCGCACGCCGGTGGTGGTTTCCTCGGAGACCCCCCGAATGGCTCGCGCGATGCGGTGAAAACGCCGGGGATCGCGCCGCCGGGATTTCTTCAACTGCGCAAACAGCGCGCGCTCGTCGGGACTGGCCGCGGCAGCTTCCAGGATTTTCGGATTTTCCTCCGCCTGAAAGCCCAGGTGCACAAAGAGCGTGGCATCGCCGCCATCGTCCAGAATGGTAGTGGGCCCGCGACCGCGACCCCAATCCATGGTGCGGTCCAGATATTCCCAGTATTCGCTCAAGGATTCGCCCTTGTAGGCAAAGACCGGCGTGCCGCTCGCGGCAATGGCCGCGGCGGCGTGGTCCTGGGTAGAAAAGATATTGCAGCTTGCCCAGCGCACCCGGGCGCCCAGCGCCTGCAGCGTCTCGATCAGCACGGCCGTCTGGATGGTCATGTGCAGGGAGCCGGTAATGCGCGCGCCGCGCAGCGGCTTTTTCTTGCCGTATTCGCGCCGCAGCGCCATCAGGCCGGGCATTTCCACCTCGGCGCACTCGATTTCCTTGCGGCCCCAGCCGGAGAGCTTCAGGTCGGCCACGCTGAATTGTTTTGTGGATTTGGTCATGGAGGTACACATCCTCTCCCTGGGGAGAGGACAAAGGTGAGGGGGCGTATTGGCCAGCCTTTCCCCTCACCCTACCCTCTCCCCAGGGAGAGGGTTTATTATTTTGGACACCACTGACTTCAGTTATTCCGCTCAAATAGCGTTGCGCAGCGCCGCGACCTGATCGGTTTTTTCCCAGGTGAACTCCCGCAGATCCCTGGTCCGCCCGAAGTGCCCGTAGGCGGCCGTGGCCTGATAAATGGGCCGCAGCAGTTTCAGGCGCGTAATAATCTCGGCCGGTTTAAGGCCAAAGACTTGGGTCACCGCCCGCTCAATTTTTTCATCGCTGACGCGCCCCGTGCCGAAAGTCTGGACCAGCACCGAGACGGGCTGGGGAAACCCGATGGCATAAGCGAGCTGCAGCTCGCAGCGCCGGGCCAGCTTGGCCGCGACGATATTCTTGGCGATGTAGCGGGCCATGTAGGCGGCGCTGCGGTCAACCTTGGACGGGTCCTTGCCGGAGAAGGCCCCGCCGCCGTGCCGGCCCATGCCGCCGTAGGTATCGGCAATAATCTTGCGGCCGGTCAAGCCGGTGTCGCCCTGCGGACCGCCGATGACAAAGCGTCCCGTCGGATTGATCAGATAGCGGGTTTTGCGCGTCAGATACTGCGCGGGTATTTCCTTGCGGACAATCTCTTCAATGATCGCCGCGCGCAGGTGAGAATAGGAAACATCCGGCGTGTGCTGGGCGGCGATTACCACGGTATCCACGTAAATCGGCCGATCCTGTTCATAGGCAATGGTAACCTGCGATTTGCCGTCCGGCCGCAAAAACTTGAGCGTGCCCTTGCGCCGGGCCTGGGCCAGGGCGCGCGTCAGGCGGTGGGCGAACATGATCGGCATGGGCATCAGTTCCGGGGTTTCATCGCAGGCATAGCCGAACATCATGCCCTGATCGCCGGCGCCCTGCTCCTTGAACAGCCCCTGCCCCGCAGTAACGCCCTGGGAGATGTCCGGCGACTGGCGGTCGAGCGCCACCAGCACGGCGCAGGAATTGGCGTCGAAGCCCATGGCCGCATCCACGTAGCCGATGCGGCGGATGGTAGCGCGCACTATATCGGCATAATTGATCGTGGCCTTGCTGGTAATTTCACCGGCAATTATGGCCATGCCCGTGGCCACAAGGGTTTCGCACGCTACCCGCGCGCGGGGGTCCTGCGCCAGGTTGGCGTCCAGGACCGCGTCGGAAATGGCGTCGGCAATTTTATCCGGATGCCCTTCCGTCACTAACACCTCAGTTGTGGAGGGTTGATTGTCATTCCCGACCCGATCGGGAATCCAGAAAAATCTCATGCCATAGGCAGCCTGCCCGAGCTCGGCCAGGGATCCGCCCCTGGCGGAAATGCTGGATTCCCGCTGGAGTTTACCCCGTGCTTTGACACGGGGCGGGAATGACAGCATTGAAGTTCATAACCTACCCTCCGATGGCTGAGGCCCTGCGCTGCCCGCTTTTTCCGGGTTGGGCGCTGATTATGCCGGAGTTATTCCACCAGTTCAAGAATTTCCGGCGCAATTTTTTTAGTCAACTCCCGGAACCGCTCGTGCACCTCCACGGCCGAGGGCGAAGTCAAGGCCAGCTCGGCAATCTCGCGGGCTTCCGAGAGGCTAACCCGGCGGATGGCGTCCTTGACCAGCGGCAGGGCCGAGCAGGTAACGCTCAACTCGTCAACACCCAGCCCCAGCAGGAGCGGCGTCATCAAGGGGTCGCTGGCCATGCCGCCGCAGATGCCGGTCCAGATGCCGTGGCGATGGCCGGCATCAATGGTATTTTTGATCAAGCGCAAGACCGCCAGGTGGGCGGGCTCATAGAGGTAGGCCACGCGTTCGTTGCCCCGGTCAATGGCCAGCGTGTATTGGATGAGATCATTGGTGCCCACGCTGAAAAACTTGACGTAGGGCGCCAGCAGGTCGGCGACCAGCGCGGCGGCCGGCACTTCAATCATGGCGCCGACATCGAGGTGGGGATTGAAAGGATGCCCCTTTTCCAGCAGTTCTTTTTTGGCCTGATCCAAAATCACGTTGGCGCGGACAAGTTCATCCAGGTTGCTGATCATGGGATACATGATTTTAACGTTGCCCACGACGCTGGCGCGCAGGATGGCGCGCAGTTGCGTGCGAAACAGGTCCGGCTGGGCCAGGCAGAAACGGATGGCCCGCCAGCCCATGAAGGGATTGGACTCCTGCTGGGAGGCCTCCAGGCTGGCGAGAAACTTGTCGCCGCCCAGGTCCAGCGTGCGAATGATGACCGGGGCGGGCGCCAGGCGCTGGGCCACGCTGCGGTAAGCCTCATATTGCTCAGCTTCCGTGGGCAGCTCCTTGCGCGCCATGTAGAAATATTCCGTGCGGAACAGTCCAATGCCTTCCGCGCCGGCGGCCAGGACCGCCTCCACGTCCTGCGGCAACTCGACGTTGGCCGAGAGCACAAGGCGATAGCCATCCGCCGTTTCGGCCGGCAAATCCCTGAGCTGCGCGAGCTCGAGCTCAATGCCCCGGATGGTCTTAACCTGACGCAGAGCCTGGGCCTGGCGTTCTGACGATGGCCGCAGGATCACCAATCCCTTGGCGCCATCCACAAGCAACTCATCGCCAGTGCGCACGCTCTGGGTGATATTATGCAGACCAACTACGGCCGGGATGCCCAGCTTGGCGGCGACCATGGCGGTGTGCGCCGTGGGGCTGCCCAGGTCCAGCGCGATCGCCCCCACCCGCTCCTTGTTGATGGCCACCGTCTCGGAAGGCGACAAATCATTGGCCACGACAATTGTGCCCGGCTCGGTAATGTCCGCCAGGGTGGCCTGTTTGCCGGCCAGATTGCGCAGGATGCGGCGGGCAACATCCTGGACATCGTTGGCGCGTTCGCGCACGTATTCGTCCTTGACGCGCTCCAGCGATTGAATAAAGCCCTGGGCCACATCCCGCAGCACGAGCTCCACGTTCTTATGGCGTCCTTCGATCCCCGCGAACACGCTTTTGATAAAAGGCCCGTCATCCAGGAACAGCAGGTGGGCGTCAAAGATGCTGGCCACGGCGGGATCGCAATCCTTCTGGATGGCGCGAATCTGGTGGCGGGTTTCAATGAGCGCGGCCTCAAACCGAGCAATCTCGCGAGCCACGTCGGCGCGCTCAATATCGCGCTCGACCACTTGATCGTCCGGCGGCGCGCGCCGGAACGCGCGTCCCAGGGCGATGCCGGCGGATACGCCGATGCCGCGGAAAATTACCTCGCCAGACTTGATTTTCTCTGGATGAACGGCAACCATAACAGAGGATCTCCGGTTAAATGGTTAATGGTCAATGGTTAATGTAGCCGAATTGATCTAAAGTTTTCGGGTCGTTTAACCATAAACCATTCCCCCATAGACCATCACCCGCGCGTGGTTACGCGCGGGGACTATTCCTCGTAAAACTTGTTCTGGAACAGGCGCTCGATTTCATCCAGGGCCTGTTGGGCGTCGGACCCTTCGGCCACGATCTTGATTTTCGCGCCGCAACTGGCCTCCATGGTCATAAGCCCCATGATACTTTTCCCGGAGACCTTGACCGGTCCTTTTTCCACGGTCACTTCCGCCTCGAACTTGGAGGCCGTTTTGACCAGGAGCGCCGCCGGCCGGGCATGGATGCCATACCGGTTTTGCACCACGTATTCGCGGGCAAGGCGCGAGTTATTTTCGCCGCCGGGATGATGGGCCGCCGCGCTCATGGCTGAGGGCTCCTTTTCGACAGGAGCGCCATTAATTTTTCGTCCAGCTCCTTGGCGGCGTCATGACCCAGGTGCTTTAATTTTTCATTCCGGCTGGCTACCTCGACGATATGGGCCAGTTCCCGCCCGGGCGCCACGGGAATGGTGATATGCGGCAGGTCTACGCCCAGCACATTGCGGGTACGCGGAACCATGCCCAGCCCCTGGTCCTCGATCTGATGCACCTTACGCAAGGTAACGATCAGGTCCAGATTTTTTTCCTCGCGCACTGAAGCCACGCCGAACAGGCTGGGCACATGAATGATGCCCAGCCCACGCAGCTCCATGTGATAGCGCGTCACCGGCGAGGAGGATCCGATAATCGTGCGGTCGTCGTGCCGCCGCAGGATGGTAAAGTCATCGGCCACGAGACTATAGCCCCGCACCACGAGGGCCAGGGCCGTCTCGCTTTTGCCGATGCCGGGCCGGCCTTCGATCAGGACGCCGATACCCATAATGTCCACCATGGTGCCGTGGACGGTAATGGTGGGGGAGAACAGGTTTTCCATGATGACGGTAGCGGTGTTAATGAAGGCGCCCGTGATCATCGGCGTGCGGAAGACCGGCACATGGTAGGTACGGGAGAGTTGCATGGTATCCGGACAAGGTCGCCGGTTACGGCAAATTACCACGCAGGGGATATGGTGCTTAAACAGGCCGCGCAAGGCGGCATGCCGGCGCTGGCGCGAAAGCGCGGCGAGGAAATCGTGCTCGGCCATGCCAATCACCTGGACCCGCCGAAAGGCGAAGTGCTGGAAAAAGCCGGCCAGCGCCAGGCCCGGACGGTGAATGGCCGGTTCACGGATAATCCGCGCGAGGCCCCGGTTGCCTTCGATAAGCTCCAGCGACGTTTTACTGCCGACAGCTTTGAAAAAATCGCTTACGGCGATGGCCATGGGGAAAGTCCCTCTCAAGTTCAGCGGGTTGGCTCCTGTTCAAAGTCCACGAGTTTAATGCGGTGTTTGTCGCTTTTATGATCGGCGCCCTTATCCTGCGAGCGCCGCAATTGACGATCCAGCTTATCCACCACTTTGTCTATCGAAGCATACATATCGTCCGATTCCTCACGGGCCTCGACGCGCAGATGATGGCGGCCCTGCACCGCGACCTCAACAATCTGCCGGAACTTCTGGATATCCATGATCACGTGGGCATATTCCACCTGCGGATAAGCCGTCAGCACGGTCGTCAGCTTGGCCTGCGCATGGGCTTTCAGGGTATCTGAAATATCCGCATGGCGGCTGGTAATGTTAATAGTCATAGTACCTTAGTCTTTCCTGGTTGTAATGTCCGATAAATTAACTTCATTGATTGTCATTCCGGGCTCGACCCGGAATCCAGTCTTTCCTGTCTGGATTCCCGCCTGCGCGAGAATGACAGCCTTGGCCTGCTGCCGGGCAGGCATTGAATTTCACAACCTACCCACATAACCGACCTTCGACCTGGTTATTGCAACTATGCAGTCGCCGCCCTTACATACTGAAGCGCGCGCCGAGATACAACTCCCGACTGAGCTTGTCGTCAATCAGAAACTGGCTGGTGCCCTCGCGCAGCACTTTGCCATCGCAAATCAGATAGGCGCGATCCACGATGGTCAGGGTTTCGCGCACGTTGTGGTCGGTAATCAGAATCCCCAGGCCGCGCGCTTTTAAGTCGCGAATAATGCCCTGCACATCTTCCACCGCCAGCGGGTCCACGCCGCTGAAAGGCTCGTC
>JACPGN010000245.1 GCA_016182435.1 Lentisphaerota bacterium
AACATGCTCAGGCACTGCTCATTACTGCCGGCGGCGTCATCCGGGTAGCCCAGGCCGTTGATTACCGAGAGGATGGCATCGTTTTCAAAGCGCACGCGGCCGTTGGCCCAGAGATAGCCCACGTTCCCGTTGGGGAACTTACCCTTTACGCCCGCGAGGGATACTTCTACCGGCTTAAGCCCCGTGATAAAGAAAACCAGGTCAACGTAGTGACAGCCGATATAGACGAAGGGATCGGTCTGATCCGCCAGGAACCAGTTCTGAAAATTGGAGTGTCGGTAATAATAAGGCTCAATCAACTTGGCTTCGCCCATGACGAACTCGCCGAAATGACCGAGGCCATAATGGCGCCGGGCAATGAGCGAGCGCCGGTCGAAGCGCTTGTGATACTCGACCCCCACGAACAGACCGCGCTCCAGCGCCAGTTGTTCAATTTCCACGGCCTGCGCGTGCTTGAGCACCAGGGGCTTGACGCAGAGCACGTGCTGATTGGCGTGGAGCGCCTCCTTGACCACCGCGTAGTGGAACTGGTCCGGCATGGCCACCACTGCGGCCTGGCGCGGCGCCATTCCGGAAAGAACCTGTTTGTAGAGCTCCGGGAAACTTTTGTCCGGCGCTTCGCCAAGCTCGGGATAAGCTTTGAAGCTCTGGCCCGGAAAGGCCCGGCAGATTTCCGGCGATTCCCTAAGCGCTTTCAAGGGCGGCGTGTTGAGCGCGCAAACGCTCAAGTTCGCCACCAGACCAGTGCGCTGGAGGTGATAAATCGTCGGCAGGATCAGGTCGTGCGTGATCATGCCGCCGCCGATAATGGTGACATCTATCGGTTTCATGGTTAGCTCCTCCAAACCGCAAGTTAACGAACCGGCACTTTATGGCATTTTACCGGAATGTCAACTTGCTTTAAGCGAAACCCGCCCTGCCGGAATGCCTCAGTCTTGAGAGCTGATTGTCATTCCCGACCTGATCGGGAATCCAGAAAAATCCCTGGCCTGTGGCCGGGCAGGCAATGCTGGATTCCCGCTTTCGCGGGAATGACAGCACGAAAATTAACAATCTCCCCCCAATAACTGACCCATTACTGAAATGTGATTGACAATTCCGGCGCGATTGGTAAAAAGCTTGCTTCGCAATTTAACCGCCACCAGGCTGATCCATGCTGGAATAATCGCAAAGCTCTCCGCCACTGAGGCCTTGAAACCCATGTCATTATCCGACACGCTGTTGCTGATGCTCTACGCGCTGCTCACGCTGGTGTTGACGATTTACGCGCTCCACGCTTATCTGATGCTTTACCTGTATCGCAAGAACCGCGTGCACCGCGCAAAACCCGTTTGCGCTTTCAGGGAATGGCCGCAGGTGACGGTGCAATTGCCGATTTTCAATGAACAATACGTGGTAACCAGACTGCTGGAAGCCGCCTGCGCGCTGGATTATCCCCGCGAGCGCCTTGAGATCCAGGTTCTGGATGATTCAACCGATCAGACTCGGGAAATCGCCGAGAAGCTGATCGGCCAATTCCAGGACCGGGGAATCAACATCCGCCACCTGCATCGCGCCAACCGCCAAGGCTTCAAGGCCGGCGCATTAAAGCACGGCCTCGCCCAGGCCCAGGGCGAGTTCATTGCCATTTTCGACGCCGACTTCCTTCCCTCCCGCGATTTCCTGCGCCGGATGCTGCCCTACTTTTCGGCCGACAATATCGGCGTAGTCCAGGCGCGCTGGGGCCACCTGAACGCCGACTACTCCATCCTGACCAAAGGCCAGGCCATCGGCTTAGACGCCCATTTCGTGCTGGAGCATGGCGCGCGCAATTCTTCCGGCATCTTCATCAACTTCAATGGCACCGCCGGCATCTGGCGTAAGCAGGCCATCATTCAGGCGGGTAATTGGCAGGATGATACCCTGACGGAAGATATTGATCTTTCCTACCGGGCGCAACTGGCCGGCTGGAAATTCGTGTATGTCAACGATGTCGTCTGCCCGGCCGAAGTGCCCGCCGAGGTGTATGGTCTCAAGAACCAGCAATACCGCTGGGCCAAGGGCGCCATCCAGACGGCCAGGAAACTGCTCCCGGCGATTTGGCGGAACAAAACCATTCCGTGGCTCCTGAAGTTCGAGGCTACGATCCACTTGACCAACCATCTCGTGTTCCCGGCCCTGTTCTTCGTCGCGCTGCTCTCCTACCCTATTTTGTTCATTCGGGTACAGCATCCGCAGTCAGAGCTGTTTTTCTGGGTCATCTCGCTTTTTACGGTCAACGCCTTCAGTTATCCGCTCTTCTATATCTATGCCCAGCGCGAAATCTATGCCGACTGGAAGCGCCGCGTGCTCTTTATGCCCATCCTCATGGCCGGCGCCATCGGGCTCTCGGTAATCAACACCAAGGCGATTTTCAGCGGACTGCTGGGCCGCAAAAGCGCTTTCATCCGCACACCTAAATTCAATCTGACCGACCGCGGGGACAGTCCCTTGCTTGCCCCAAATTATCGCAGCCGGTTCAACGTCACGGTCGGGGTGGAAATCCTGCTGATTATCTACAGCTCGTTCGCGCTGTTCTACGCGGTCAATCACTTCCAACTCATGGCTATTCCGTTCATCCTCATCTGCTGGCTGGGCTTCCTGTTCATCGGCGGACTCTCCCTGGTCCATGCCATCCGGCGCTGACGTGCCCTCACGGGATTCGCTCGCGGAGGAAAGCACGCACGGCCTGATCATCGGCGCTCAGGATCGGGGCATATCGGGGCGTCCCCAATTCGCCCCTGGAGAGCATCCTATCCATTGCCTCTGCCGGTAGCCGCGAGAACATTTCGCGACAAACACCCCACCGCGTAAACGGGCACGTAGTTCCGTGTGTTGCTCCGAGCAATGTTGCGCGCACTCAGCGCGTATGAGCGCGCCGGATGAAATTTCTGTTCGAAAACGCCAAGACTCTTCGACTGCGTTACGCGACCTGACTTCACTTCCAGCGGCACTACCCCGCCTGCGCTTTCAATCACAAACTCGACCTCCGAAGATTTCCCCTGCCACGCGTAGAGCGAAACGATTCCTGACGCCAGCAATTCTTGCGCGACGAAATTCTCCGCCACATACCCCTGGTAGGTGCCGAACCCGTATTCAAGAATCGTTGCCGGCAGAATGCCGCTTATCGCGCCTAGCAGACCGGTATCGAATAAATATAGTTTGAAACGATTCTCCGCCTGGCGACTGGAGAGCGGCGTGCCGATTGAATTTACGATAGAAACACGAACGACAAGCTTGGCGTTCTCAAGCCAATCCAAAGGACCGGCTATGCGCTCGTATCCGCGAATACCTGGCAGCGAACCACGGAACTTGAATTTCGGCGCGGAGCCGTCCTGGGCCAGCGCCAACTGCTCCGGAACATTCCTCCACAATCGCTCAATATGCAGGGCGCTTGTTTTGCCGCTGTGCTTTGCTATATCGGCGACATATGTCTCCAGGAGATCTCGTTGAGTCTTCCGGGCCGACTGCATGGCCTCGTATAAGTTGTCCTGCCGCGCCGCGTAGGCGTTCACCACTTCCGGCAAACCGCCTACCACAAGATAACGTTTCCACATTTGCCACAACTGGTCATGAGCGGTTTCCGGCAGCGGCACTGAAAGATCGGTCGCGGAAAGCAGTTCCGCCAGTCGGGAACTGCCGGTGCCTGCCAGGAATTCCTCAAAAGTCAGGGGCATCAAATCGAGTAATGTTACCTTCCCCACGGGGAAGGATTCGCTGCCAAGACACACGCCTAAAAGCGAACCGGCCGCGCACAAGGCAAGCTCCGGCATTTCCTCCGCAAAGTACTTGAGACTCGTCAACGCCCTCGGACAACGTTGAATTTCGTCGAGGATAATCAGGTCGCTTCCCTTGGCGATGGAGCAGTCCCGGTGGAATTGCAGTTCCGTCAAAATCCGTTCCGGACGCAGGTTCTTCTCAAAGACTTTGACCAGCCGCTCGTCTTCCTCAAAATTGAAATAGTGGCAACGCGGAAACGCCGCTTCGCCGAATGTTTTGAGAATGTAGGTTTTGCCTACCTGACGTGCCCCGCGAAGAACGAGCGGCTTGCGCGGCTTCAGGTCTTTCCACCTCATCAACTCCAGTGTCAGGGTTCGATTCATGCCGTAAATATATCAAGTTCGGTACTTTTAGCAAGCACTTTATACCATTCACAGGTACTTTTGGCAGGCACTTCCCGTTCCTCTGATAATGAGTGGCCGCAAATGTCTAATAATGTTACAGTTATATCATGTCTGCCAATATCGCCAGAAAATCGCAAAAAAGAGGCATTTTTTCGCTGTAGCCGGGGGCGGCGCCCCTGGTATTTTGGAATAATCCGGATTAATCCTCACGGGATTCGCTCGCGGAGGAAAGCGCGCACGGCCTCAACATCGGCGCTCAAGACCGCGCGGCGCTGAGGCTTCCCGACGAGAGCATCGAGCTCGGGATGACGCGCAAGATCCCGGCCAGTTGCTTTAAGCACAGCCTCGGCAAACTTGGCCGGATGCGCTGTGGCCAGGGCGAGCGTTGACTCGTCCGCTTTCAGGAACTTTCGCCCCACGCTCACCCCCACGGCGCTGTGCGGGTCCAGCAGGTATCCGTGTTGCTCGTAAATCTCTTTGATCGTGGCCAAGGCCGCGATCGTCGCGGCGGCGCCCACCACAATCCGCGGATCCACACCTGTAGCGCCGATTCCGCTGAGGCGCAGTTCCCCGCCTTGCGCAAACGCCTCCATCAGCCGGCAGACTTCCCGCGGATTACTCTCCACGCGATAGTAGAGATAGCGCTCAAAATTGCTGGCCACCTGGATGTCCATGGAAGGACTTAAAGTGGCCTGGACCTTCCCGCGCCGGTAAATTCCGCTGGAAAAAAAACCGGCCAGAGAGTCGTTCTCG
>JACPGN010000248.1 GCA_016182435.1 Lentisphaerota bacterium
CATTGGCAATCTGATCAGCGAAGAGCTGCGGGCTTACCATGCCAAACTCTCGAACGAGCGCATCCATCTGGCCGAAGACCGCATTTTCTATTACCGCTCCAACGTCTACAATCCGCATGAGCAGGAAGATCCGCGCCTGGCCCTGGCTTTCCAGCGCGAGGTGATTAACAACATCATCCCCCGCGTTCAGCCGGACCTGATTCACTGCAACGACTGGATGACCGGCCTGATCCCGGCCCTGGCCCGGCGCCTGGAGATCCCCTGCCTCTTCACCGTGCATAACATTCATTCCTTGCACACCACGCTCGCCCGCATTGAGGACAGCGGTGTTGATGCCGCCGAGTTCTGGCGCTACTTGTACTTTCGCTGGATGCCGCGCACTTACGAAGAGAGCCGCGAGAGCAATCCGGTGGACTTCCTGATCAGCGGTATTTTCGCCGCCCATTTCATCAATACCGTGAGCCCCACCTTCCTCAACGAACTGACCGAGGGCCAATTTGATTTCGTGGATGGCGCCCTGCGCTACGAGCTGGCTAATAAACGCATCGCCGGCTGTACCGCCGGCATCCTCAACGCGCCCAATCCAAATTACGACCCCGCCACCGATCCGGCGCTGCCCCGCCCGTATGGCGCCGATGACTGTCTGCCCGGCAAGCTGGAAGCCAAGCGCGCGCTGCAAAAGCAGCTCGGCCTGACGCGCGCCGACAATGCGCCGCTCTTTTTCTGGCCCTCGCGCTTGGACCCGGTCCAGAAGGGTTGCCAACTGTTGGCCCACATTCTCTATGCGACGGTGGAACGCTACCGGCAAGATGGAATCCAGATCGTCTTTGTAGCCAACGGCGCCTTCCAGGCGCACTTCCACAACATCGTCCGCTGGCATGACTTGCATTCGCGCGTGGCCGTCTGCAACTTCAGCGAAGGTTTGTCGCGCCTGGCCTATGCGGCCTCCGATTTCGTGCTTATGCCTTCCCTGTTCGAGCCCTGCGGCCTGCCGCAAATGATCAGTTGCAAATACGGCAGCCTGCCGGTGGCCCATGATACCGGCGGCATTCATGACACGGTTATTGATCTGGATATTGCGGACAATATAGGCAATGGCTTTCTCTTCCACGATTACGATAGCCAAGCTCTAAGTTGGGGCCTGGAGCAGGCCATGGCGTTCTTCCGCCAGCCGCCGGCCGTGCGCGCGCAGCAAATCGGCCGAATCATGCGCGAAAGCGCCCAGCGCTTTACTCACGCCGTCACCGCCCAAAAGTATCTCCAGCTTTACGAAACCATGTTGGAGCGCCCGCTGATCGGCGGGTAACGGATGGAAGACGGAAGGCAGAGGACAGACGACAGACGACGGACGCCAGACCGGAGAGGACGGAAGACGGACAACGGACGACAGAGGACAGACCTGCCGCGCCTGGTGCGCGACGATCCTTACCTGAGGCCCTATGCTGAATGGATCGCCCGGCGCCTTGAACTCGCCCGGGAAATGCGCCAGCGCCTGACCGGCGGAAAGATGGGTCTGGCCGATTTCGCCGCGGGCCACGAGTATTTCGGCCTGCACCGCCAGGACCAAGGCTGGGTCTTGCGCGAGTGGGCGCCCAATGCCACGGCCATTACGCTCCTCGGCACGTTCTCGCAGTGGCGCGAGGATCCGGCGCTGGCGCTCAAGCGCGTGGACTCCAACGGCGTATGGGAACTGCAAGTGCCGAGCACGGCCCTGGCCCACGACGACCTCTATCGCCTGCGCATGCACTGGCGCGACGGCAGCGGCGACCGCCTGCCCAGCTATGCCCGGCGCGTAGTCCAGGACGAGCGCACCAAGATTTTCAACGCTCAGGTCTGGGCGCCGCCGGCGCCTTACTGTTGGCGGCACTCATTCAAGCGGTCCGGCGGCTGCCGGACGCCCGTGATTTACGAGGCGCACGTCGGCATGGCCCAGGAAGAGGGCAAAGTCGGGACCTATCGCGAGTTCAAGGAAAAGGTCCTGCCGCGCATCGCCGCCGCGGGCTATAACACGATCCAGCTCATGGCCATTCCGGAGCATCCTTATTACGGCTCGTTCGGCTACCACGTAACCAATTATTTTGCGGCCTCGTCCCGGTTCGGCACGCCCGATGAATTGAAAGAGCTGGTGGATACGGCCCATGGCATGGGCTTAGCCGTGATTATGGACTTGATCCATTCCCATGCGGCGCGCAACGAAGTAGAGGGCATAAGCCGGTTCGACGGCACGCTCTTCCAATTCTTCCATGAAGGTCCGCGCGGCGTGCACGAACTGTGGGATTCGCGCTGCTTTGACTATGGCAAACCCGGAGTGCTGCACTTCCTGCTCTCCAACTGCCGGTTCTGGCTGGACGAGTACCACGTGGACGGCTTCCGCTTCGACGGCATTACCAG
>JACPGN010000021.1 GCA_016182435.1 Lentisphaerota bacterium
CACGGGACGCGGAAATTTGCGGCTCCTGCCGGACAAGCCGGCAGGAAGCCCCCCAATAACTGACCCTTACTTAAATCGTTAAAAAAAACTTGACACAAGCACAGCGTTGACTGATATTCCACATATTCATTTATTCAGCAATAGGTCTTGTTAAACGCATGGGAGGAGCAATGAGAACGTCGGCCTTGTTGGTTACTGTTGTGATTGCGTTACATTGTGCTGCTATTGGGGCGTTATTCTTAATTCAGGGTTGCGGCACCACCGGGCGAACCAGTGCACCCGCCGCCCAGGCGCCGAGCATGCCGCCCACCACCAAGGAAGCCGTGAATTATCCGCCACCGGCGGAAAAGGCCCCGGCGGGCGCGGAATTGCCCAAGACTTTGGAAACAACGGACTATACCGTGCGCTCCGGCGACACCTTGGCTGGCATTGCCAAACAATACGGAATTTCCCAAAGCGAGATAATTGACCTGAATAAGCTGTCGAACCCGAACAAGCTGCGCGCCGGCCAGAAGCTGGTATTGCCCGGACACCTGACAATCAAACCGGCCCCGGCCAAGTTTACCAAGCCATCGGCATGGCCGGCTAAGCCTACCTCAAAGGCAAAGACCGCTGAGCCGCCCAAGAGCACCACTGCCCCTGAATGGGGCGCACCGGCCGAACCGTCGCCGCTCGCCGTAGCCGAACCTGAGTTCAGGACCGCGGCTCCTTCCGCTAACGAGTATGTGGTGCAGCGGGGCGACACTCTTTCCGTGATTGCCAAGAAACACGGCACGAAAATCAGCGCCTTGCAAGATATTAATAAGCTCTCCAGCGACAAGTTGAAAGTCGGCCAGAAGCTGATTATTGCGCAAGCCGCGACCGAGACTGCCTCGATTCCATCGGGGGCGGCCCCGGCGGCGCCCGGAATTGAAACACCACCGGCTCCGCTGTCCGCGGAAACAACGCTGTTGACACCGCCGGTTGCGCCCCCTGCAGTTTCAGCGTCGACCGAACCGGCAGCGCCATTGAAGGCCATGGCGAGTTCGGGGATTACGCACACCGTTAAGCCGACCGAAGATATTGATTCGATTGCCAAGCTGTATGTGGTTCTCGTGGATGAAATTGCCGAACTTAACCAGTTGGGCACCAATCGCACGCTGCAGGTGGGGCAACGGCTGAAGATTCCGTAATGTGGAAAACTCCCACCGTTTTGATCCTCCTCGTTCTGTTTCTGCTCGCCTTGGGCATCGTTATGCTGGCCAGTACCAGTGGCATCCGGGCCGCTGAGCTTTACGATGACCCGAATTATTTCGTCAAGCGCCAGGCCTTGTGGCTTGTAATTGCCGGTTGTGCGGGCTTCTTGGCCGGCAGGCTGAATTACCATCGCTGGCGGCCTCTGGCGCTGGCCTGCTTCGTGGTGTCCGTCGGCCTTTTGGCGCTGGTGCTCGTTCCCGGCATTGGGGCCAAGATCGGCGGCTCGCGGCGGTGGTTCCATGTCGGCGCCTTCTTAAGTTTCCAGCCTTCGGAACTGGCCAAGTTTGCGCTGGTCCTGGTCCTGGCCTGGTGGCTGGCGCGCGAAAAATGGTGTGTGCGCGAATTCTGGCGCGGCGCCGCCATACCGCTGATGATGCTGGGACTCCTGGCGCTGCTGATCTTTGTTGAACCCGATTTCGGCACAACGGTGCTCTGTGGCGCTGTGGGGTTGGGCCTGCTCTATGCGGGCGGAACCCGGGTAGCGTATCTGGCCGTGTCCGCCGTGATCGGCTTCAGCGCCTTTGTGGTAGCCGTCCTGCACGATCCCGTGCGCCTGAACCGCATCATGGCCTTTTTAAATCCGGAACAATACGCCCAGACCTATTCCTTCCAGTTGCTGAGCGCGATTAACGCCTTCATTGCCGGCGGACCTTTCGGCGTGGGACTGGGGCGCAGCATCCAGAAGCGCTACTATTTGCCCGAGGCGCATACCGATTTCATTTTTGCCATTATCGGCGAAGAATTGGGCGTGGTCGCCAGCCTGGCCGTGGTCCTGATGTTTGCCGGGCTTTTTATCTGCGGTTTGCGGATCAGCCTGCGGGCGCCGGACATGTTCGGGCGCTTGCTGGCCTTCGGCATTACCCTGATGATCGCCTTGCAGGCCGTTATCAATATCAGCGTGGTCATCGGCCTCCTGCCGACCAAGGGCCTGCCGCTACCGTTTATCAGCGCGGGCGGTTCAAGCCTGGTTGTGACGATGCTGGAAGTCGGCGTGCTGTATAACATCGCCCGGCAGGCGCGGCCGCCTGTGTCGGCTTCGGGAAGCAAGGCCATCGGCGACCGCGTGCACCAGTTCTGAAACCTTTGCGGGTGAGCGGCCGGCTTGCCGGTTATCAACCCGCGCAACCTTTCAGAACTGTGGCCAAAGGCCAAGGATGTGCTATAGTCCCGGCCATGAACTGCGCCCGGCTTGGACGAGTTGGAATTTTCTTGATCGTTGTTTTTGCCGGTTTGTCGGTTGCCACCGCCGACATGGATTTTGCGCCGCTGTTCTCTCGCGACACGGATATAGCCGGCCAAACCCGCTGGCGGGCCCTGGGGCCGCTCCTGGAATGGAAGCAGTCAACCACGGGCGAGACCTTCTGGGCGGCGCATCCGCTCTATAGCTCAATTGAAACCCCCGGGCGCCCCGCTCAGCCCAAACGTCGCGAAGTCAATCTGCTCTGGCCCATCTGGATCAACAAGCAGACTGATAACCAGAGCACGTGGCAATTCGGCGTCCTTATTTACGGGCACGATTATGACGTTGCCGACCCTTCGGGCCGCTACCAATTTGCGGTATTTCCGTTCTACGTCCAGGGACGCACTAAAGACGGCATACCCTACCTGGCCCTTGTTCCCCTTGGCGGGGTGATCCATGATTTTCTCGGCCGCGACCGAATTTCGTTTTTCCTCTTTCCGCTGACTTACGCGGATCAAGTTAATGAGGTTAAAACCCGCGCCTGGCTGTGGCCGATGGTCTCCTCTACCTGGGGTGGGGGCCATGAGCGTTTCCGCGTCTTTCCTTTTTATGGGGTCACCCGCTTGCGGATGGATTACGAGAAGCGCTTTATTCTCTGGCCGGTCTGGAGCTCGGCCGAGTATTGGCACCCAAACTCCGCCGGCAGCGGTTACGTGCTGTTCCCCTTGCTCGGCCATCTCAAGCTGACCGACCAGGAATCCTGGCTGGTCCTGCCGCCGCTCATGCGGTTTTCCAAGGGCGCGAAAAAAAGCGAGGTGAATTGTCCCTGGCCGCTGTTCCAGTGGAGTTCCGGCGAAGTGCGGCGTCTTTATTTCTGGCCGCTCTGGGGCAAAAAATCAATGGCCGGCAATGATTCGGCGTTTGTCTTGTGGCCGCTCTACCTTCAGGCGCGGCGCTACAACGCGCGGGCGGAAAGCACCCGGACTATGTTGCTCCCCATCATCTATTATACGAGCGAACGCAAGCTCTCGCCGGAAACGCAGGAAAAGTCCCCGGTGGTGGCGCGCACGCTCAAGGTCTGGCCGCTCTTTTCCAGCCGGAGCGGTCCCGAGGGCTTTCGTCTGAATGCGCTCAGCTTATTTCCCTATATGGATTATGACCCGATCGAGCGGAATTACGCGCCGCTCTGGACGCTCTATTCCCACGCGGCTTTGGGAGCGGTGAAGGAAGATGAACTGCTCTGGGGCCTGTTCCGCTGGCGCCGCGCCGCATCCGGTCAGGCGCATCTTTCGCTCTTTCCGCTCTTGGCCGTTGACCGCGCCCCCGGCGGCGCCGGCGGCGAGTGGTCGGTGCTGAAGGGGTTGCTGGGCTATGAACGCGCTGGCGCAAAGAAAACAATTCAGGTATTGTACTTCCTGAAGTTTTAAATTTTTCTTGTGAGAAAAATTTAATTATGATCACCCAAGAGCCAGAATTTCTGCCGCCGGCGATTAACTGGCGCGGGCGGCTCGGACGGATCGTCCTGCTGAACTGCCGCAACGCCGGCCGGGCGTTGTTGATCCTCTGGGAGGCCGTGCTCAGCCTGCGCTTCGTATTGAGCAAGCGCTCGCGCGGGCAGGTTTTGCATCAGTTCTATGTGACCGGGATCAAGAGCCTGGGCGTGATTTCGGTGGTGGCCATGTTCACCGGCATGATCCTGGCCCTGCAGACCGGGCTCGAGCTGCGCAAGTTCGGCCAGGAGGTTAATATCGGCGCGGCGGTCATGATCTCCATGCTGCGGGAAATGGGACCTTTTATGACCGCGCTCATTCTCTCGGCCAGCGTTGGTTCGGCCATGGCGGCCGAATTGGGCACGATGACGGTCTCGGAGGAAATCGCCGCCCTGGAAGTTATGTCCATCCCCCCCGTGCGGTTCCTGGTCATGCCCCGGCTGGCGGCCATGATGGTCATGACGCCGATCCTGACGTTTTACGCCTGCATGCTGGGGGTGGTCGGCGGGGCGCTGGTTGGCATGACCCAGTTGGGGGTCTCGGTTCCGGCCTACATAGATAACGCCACCCGCTGGGCGGTCAACAAGGACCTTTATACGGGTTTGTTCAAGGCGTTTATTTTTGGCGTCATGGTCACGACGATCAGTTGTTACCAGGGTTTTGCCACCAGCGAGGGCGCGGTGGGCGTGGGCCGGGCTACGCGCCGCAGCGTGATTATCTCGTATCTGGCCATCCTCGTGGTCGGGTACATTATTACCAGGATGTTTTACGAATGATCCGCCTGGAACGAGTCACCAAGTATTTCGGCGAGCATAAGGTGCTCGACGCCGTTAGTTTTGAGGTTGAGCGCGGCGAGACCTTTGTGATCGTCGGCTTCTCCGGCGCGGGCAAGAGCGTCACCCTGAAACACATCATCCGCCTGCTTACGCCCGACCTGGGCAAGGTCTATGTGGGCGACGCGTTGATCAGCGCCGCCCGGGGAGCTGAGCTGACGCGCCTGCGCGACCGCTTCGGCGTGTTGTTCCAGGGCGCGGCTTTGCTGCAATGGATGAATGTGTTCGATAACGTGGCCTTGCCGCTCAGGGAAAAGACCACGCTTAGCGACGCGGAAATCGAAAAGCGGGTTACGGAGAAACTGAGCCAGGTCAACCTGGAGGGCGTCTATGACGCGATGCCCGCGGAGCTCTCCGGCGGTATGCGCAAGCGCGTGGGCCTGGCGCGCGCCATTGTCATGAACCCGGAAATCATCCTCTACGACGAGCCGACTTCCGGCCTGGACCCCGTTACCTCGCGGGCCATTGACCAGTTGATTGACCGGATGCGCCAGGAGCTGAAAGTGACCAGCGTGGTCGTAACGCACGATCTTTTCAGCGCGCTGGCCATCGGCACGCGGATTGCCATGATTTACGACGGCCGCATCCTCGAAATTTCGAGGCCGGCCGACTTTATCCGGTCGCAGAATGAGATTGTAAAACGGTTTCTGGAAGCACAGTATATTACTCAACGCGGCGCTTGGGAAAGGGCTGATTATGCGACGCAATAGACTGCGGGAATTAAGCATGGAGGTGATGGTGGGGACCTTTATGTTCGTGGCGCTCTTGAGCCTGTGCGTCTTTACCATCATCCTGAGCCGCGAAAATGTGTTCCGCAAAGCCTATCCCTTTGAGGTGGTTTTCAGCGACGTCATCGGCCTGCGCGACGGCGACAACGTGGTCATTCGCGGCATGACCATCGGCAAGGTTAAGGCGATGGTGCTCCAGGATGACGGCGTGCGCGTGGTGGCGGCCCTGCGCCGGCCGGTCCGCCTTAAGAAAGATTACAAAATCGAGGTCGTTATTTCGTCGGTGCTCGGCGGACGCTACCTGCAGATTTCTGAGGGCGCCGGGGCCGAGGGTCTCCCAGCCGGCGAAATCGTCAGGGGCCAGCCGCCCAATGACGTTATGGCGCTGATCTCCGGCGTGGCGGCCGACCTCAAGGATATTACCGGCAAGATCAATTCGGGCAAAGGGACCTTGGGGCTGCTGGTCAACGACGAGGCGCTCTACAATGACGCGCGCGAGGTTGTCGGGGAATTGAAGGCGGCCGTCAAAGATCGCGGCCTGATCAGAAATCTCGAAACCTCAATCGCCAACCTGAACGAAATTAGCGATAAGATCAACCACGGCGAAGGCACGCTGGGGCTGCTGGTCGGCGATGAAGGCCTCTACCTGGAAGTCAAGCAGCTCGTCAGTGACATCCGGGCTACCGTGGACGACATGCGCGAGACCTCCCCGATTGTCACCTTCTCCAGCATCTTCTTCGGCGCGTTCTGACACGACAGCAACATGGGCTGCCCATCTATGAAGAAAGGTTCACCAGCCACTTTTGGCGACTACAAAGCCGAAGGCCACAAGTGGATAACTCATTCTCAACGACGGCCCCGGTCTGCTTCTGGGTTCCATGTGGGACGACTACGACCATCTTGAGCGGATGCGCCCGGGCAGGATTCTTGTTCTAACGCTCCGCATGGTCCCCGTGCGTTTGACTCTGGAGTGGCTGAAATCATGATTCTGGAGGGCTGATGGCTACCGGTGTATCCAAGACCCAGTGGCGTGGTCAACACCACGTTTTCCCCTCTACGCCGTTCAAGTCCAACGGCTCACCGGTCCACGTCATCTATGAGGGCAAGGCCGACGAACGCACGATCCTTGCCGGCCCGCCCGCCCGCATTGTCCGACTCTGGCCCGATGCCGAGCCCTATGGCACAGCCTGCGAGAACCGTCTGATATACGGCGACAACCTTCCTGTTCAGATAACCCTGCTCGACGATTCCCAAGTCAAAGGCAAGGTGCAGGTCGCGTACATCGATCCCCCGTTCGCCACCGGCGGCGTCTTTCAGTCGCGCAGTCAGAGCAACGCCTACACCGATCTCCTTTCCGGGGCTGACTACATTGAATTCCTGCGTTCTCGCCTCATCCTCCTTCGCGAACTTCTCGCGCCTACCGGTTCGATCTACGTTCATCTGGACGAAAACATGGCCTTCTGCATCAAGCTTGTCATGGATGAGGTCTTTGGCCGCCGCAACTTCCGCAACTGGATCACCCGCAAGAAGTGCAATCCCAAGAACTACACGCGTAATGCCTATGGCAACGTTTGCGATTTCATTCTGTTTTATACCAAGACCGACGACTACGTCTGGCACCGACCTGTTGAGTCTTGGACCGATGAACGCGCTCTGCGTGAGTACCAGTACGTGGATGAAAAGACCGGCCGCCGGTACAAGAAAGTCCCGGTCCACGCCCCCGGCGAGCGTCACGGCGCAACCGGTGGACAGTGGAAAGGGATGTCTCCGCCGCCCGGCAAGCATTGGCAGTATACACCCGCCAAACTCGACGAGATGGACGCACGCGGCGAAATCTACTGGTCCCCCACCGGCAACCCTCGCCGCAAGATATTTCTCGATGACAGTCAGGGCGTTCCCGTTCAGGATCTCTGGCTCGAATACCGCGATGCCCACAACCAGAATATCCGCGTTACCGGCTATCCCACGGAGAAAAACCCCGAACTGTTGAGACGCATCATCCGGGCATCCTCTAATCCCGGCGACTTGGTCCTCGACTGCTTTTCCGGCTCCGGCACGACGCTCTGCGTGGCTTCGGAACTGGGCCGCCGATGGATCGGTATAGACAACAGTCGCGAGGCAATCGGAATCACCCTGCACCGCTTTGCCAAGGGTACCGAGCCCATGGGCGATTTCGTCAACGGACGGAACGTAAAGACCGACGAGGAGGAAGAAAACCGCGCGGACGCCTTGCCGCTCTTCCAGTCTTTGGAACCCGCGCCGGAGACAGCGAGTATACCAGCGCGAAACCACGATCATCAGCCCGTCCGGGATTTCACGCTCTACGCTGAGCAATCCATTGCCGGCGACCTTGCCAAAGCACTTGCGCAATGGCGTAATGACATCGGTGAACCCGTCTCTATGGCTATCGCCAAAGAAACAAGAAGCCATTATTCCACCTCCCGTGAAGGAACCTGTGGTCATGGCGTAATCGGCAGACAACCCCGCAAGAAGTTCGGGAGCGTGGGTGTGAGCCATGATTCCAGCAATTGTAAATCCGGGCGCGGTTAACAAAGGTTTGGCAATCAATTTTGAAGAAAACGACCATGGAAATGGTTGTGCAAGTTAACCCGACCTCTGGTGACGTCGCGGCCGCATTGACGGCCGCGATCGAACAGGTGCGCCAGGCGCGCCGGCAGGGAACACTCGATGGTCCGGCGGCCATTGAATTTGCCGCCGGCGCTTATGCGTTCACGCGCGGAGTTACGCTGACCGCCGCCGATTCCGGCGTCGCCGCCGCGCCGTTCAGCATTTGTGCCGCGCGGGGACAAGCGGTGCGCTTCTCCGGCGGCCGCGCGGTAAGCGGCTTTAAGCCGGTCACGGACGCCGCCGTGCTGGCGCGCCTGCTGCCAGAGGCGCGTGGCGCGGTCCTGCAGGCCGATCTCCGCTCCCAGGGGATCACCGATTTCGGCGTTTTCCACACGCGCGGTTTCCACTGTCGCATGGTTCCGGCTATGCTCGAGCTCTTCTATCAAGGCCGGCCCATGCCGCTGACGTGCTGGCCGAAGGACGGGTTTGCGACGATCAAGGGCGTTCCTGTGGAGTCTAAGGACAAACACGGCGGTGCCATTGGCGAACTGGAAAACGGGTTCTTCTATGACGGCGACCGTCCGGCGCGGTGGGGCAACCTCGGCGATGTCATAGTCCACGGCTACTGGGCCTACGATTGGGCGAATTCTTACGAACGCATCGGCGCGCTGGATACCGGGAAACGGCATATCCACCTGACGCCGCCGGGCGGCCTCTACGGTTATCGCGCCGGCCAGCGTATCCAGTTCCTGAATATACTTGAAGAACTGGGTTCGCCGGGACAATGGTATTTGGATCGGTGCCCGGGCATTCTGTATTTCTGGCCGCCGGCGCCCCTGCGGGAAGACGATGTCACGGCATCGCTGCTGGAAGAACCGTTTTTCACCTTGGCCGACGCGGCGCATATCCACATCGAGGGCATTACCTTTGAGACTGCCCGCGGCATGGGTATCCACGTAACCGATGGCAGCGATTGCCGGATCGAGCAATGCCAATTCCGCAACCTCGGCAACTATGGCGTGGTCGTCAAGGGCGGCGCGCGCCACGCGGTCCGCGGGTGCGAGATGGCCGATCTCGGCGATGGCGGCGTCAACATTTCCGGCGGCGACCGCCAGACGCTGACCCCCGCAAACCATGTGGTGGAAAACAACCATATTAACCACGTGGCGCGCTGGTCGAAGTGCTACGTTCCCGCCGTGCTGGGCAGTGGTGTCGGCCTGCGCATCGTCCATAACCTGATCCACGATCATCCGCATTGCCCCATCCTCTTCAAGGGCAATGGATTCACCGTCGAGTACAACGAGATCCACCACGTTTGCCTCGATACCGGCGACGTCGGGGCCATTTACACTGGGCGCGATTACACCTTCCGCGACAATGTCGTGCGCTATAATTTCATCCATCACACCGGCGGCGTCGGCCTTGGGTCCATGGGCGTGTACAACGACGATTGTGTCAGCGGCACGATCATGTTCGGCAACGTCTTCTGGAAGGTGCAGC
>JACPGN010000024.1 GCA_016182435.1 Lentisphaerota bacterium
GAGGGACGACTTCCCCGCCTGCAGCGCCTGTGGCGCAGCCACTGCGGGCAGGCACGTCGTCCGCATTTTTTTCACACGTTCCGGATAACCGGGAGGAACTCCCATGACAACACCAACTGAATTGCAGACCGAATTCCTGACAGGGATTCTGGAGCAGACCAGCTCGCCGGCGGGCGCGCTTGTCGCCGCGATCATTGAACGAGCGCGAGACAAAAAGGGATTGGCGCTTAAGGAGGTCGGCTATCTGCTGAACCTTTCCGCCGGAAAGGACCCGGAACTTACCCGCCGACTTTTCCAGACGGCCGCGGCGATCAAACAGGAGATTTACGGGAAACGTCTGGTATTCTTTGCGCCGTTATATGTCTCGGACTACTGCGTCAACGATTGCGCCTACTGCAATTTCCATGCGCGCAACCAGGAACTCACGCGCCGCAAACTCAGCTTGAACGAAGTTGCCGCCCAGACCGAATTCCTGATTGACCAAGGGCATAAACGGATTCTCTTGGAAGCCGGTGAAGACCCGGTCCACAATCCAATTGAATATATTGTCAAGGTCATCCGCAAAATCTATGCGGTGCGCACGCCGCGGGGCAATATTCGCCGGATAAATGTCAATATCGCCGCCACCACGGTGGCAAACTACCGCCAACTTAAGGCCGCCGGCATCGGCACTTATCAGCTCTTTCAAGAGACCTATCACCGGCCGACCTACGAGCGGCTCCACCGCGGTCCCAAGGCGGATTTTGAGCGCCAGGTCAACGCGCCGCTGCGGGCGTTCACCGGCGGGATTGAAGATGTGGGCCTGGGCGCGCTATTTGGGCTCTATGATTGGCGCTTCGAGGTGCTCGCCCTGGTGGCCCACAGCCAGTATCTTGAGCGCGCCTATAAGGTCGGGCCCCATACGATTTCAGTTCCGCGCATGCGCCCCGCGCCGACGGTTGCTTATCAGCCGGAGAGCCCGGTGAGCGACGACGACTTTCTGCGGCTGATTGCCATTATCCGGCTGGCCCTGCCGTATGTTGGGATGATTATCTCCACGCGCGAGCGGCCGGAAATACGCCGGCAAGCGTTCCAGATCGGCATCTCCCAGGCCAGCGCCGGCTCGGTTACCGTTACCGGCGGCTACGGCCGCCAGGGACAACAGCCGCAATTTGCCGTTGCGGATGAAAGGCCGCTCCAGGAAGTAATCAAGGGTATCGTGGCGGACAAACTGATCCCCAGTTTCTGCACCGCCTGTTACCGCAGCGGCCGGACCGGCGAGCGCTTCATGCAATTGGCCAAGCCCGGCGCAATTCAGCAGCTCTGTCAGCCAAACGCCATCCTGACCTTTGCCGAATACCTGGCCGATTTCACCTCGAACGGCCTGCGCGAAAAAGGCTACCAACTCATTGATGAATACCTGCGCGCGATCGCTGATGACGCGCTGCGGGCTGAGACCGCGCGCCGCCTGGCGCAAGTCCGCGCCGGGGAGCGGGATCTGTATTTCTAGTATCTAACGCGGACTTATGCCCGCAACCCATTATCCAACACAATATCCAATATTCAACAAGGAATATCCAATAACCAAGTTAAGAGAATCGCAGACAACGTGTAAGGGGCGTTTTTGTTTCCTTTCTTCATCATTGGTTATTGAGTGTTGGATATTGGATATTCTTATTACAAAGATACACGCAAAAACGTGTATCTTTACGGGCAAGCGTCCAACGCGGGCTAAGCCCGCGTTGGATCACGAGATCATGACCAATGTGTTATGCCATTCCAGGCAGAGTAGTGGAACTTGAGGGGCGCCGCGCCACCATTGACTACTTCGGCGAGCGCCGCAAGGCCTATACCGACCTGCTCACGCCCGCGCTGGGCGACTACGTCTATGCCCAGGGCGGGTTCGTGATTCAGACCGTGCCCGCGCCGGAGGCGGCGGCGATCCTGGCGGATTGGAAAGAACTTTTCTTCCGGCTCCAGCAGACGGACCGCAAACTTGCCCACAACCCGCGCACGCTTTACGAGCGCGCCAACGCCGTCCGCCAGCAAGAGCAAGGCAACGCCTGCTGTGTCCACGGCATCCTGGAGTTTTCCATCGGATGACGGAAGCCGAGATCCTGGAAGCGGTCGAACATGCCGTCAATAAATTGGGCTTCCGCGCGCTGGTTCTGCAGGCCGGCGAAGACTTCTGGTACGACGAGGCCAAACTCTATTCTATCGTCAAAAAAATACGCGCGCGCTTTGGCGTGCTCATTTTTGTGTCGTTAGGCGAGCGGCCGCTTGCGACTTACCGCAAGTTATACGCGGCCGGCGCCCGCGGCGCGTTAATCAGGTTCGAGACCGCCGACGCGGAATTGTACAAACAAGTCAAGCCGGAATCCAACCTGGCCGACCGGCTCATGCTGATAAAAGCCATCAAAGACCTGGGCTATCTGGTTATTACCGGCTTCCTGGTTGGTTTGCCCGACCCGGCGCCGCGCGGACCACAAAGCGGAAGCAAGCGCAGAAATGGCCGGAACATCCTTAATGACATCAGGCTCACGGCCGAATTAGGCGCCGAGATGTTTTCGTTCGGGCCGTTTATTCCGCATCCGGCCACCCCGCTGGCCGAAGCGAAAAAGCCCAGGCTCAACACCGTGCTCAATGCCATTGCCCAGGCCCGCTTGATGTATCCCGCGGCCAGGATACTGGTGACGACAGCCCTGGAAACTCTCTGTGCCGCCAAGGGCGCGCGGGAGGGCCTGCTGGCCGGCGCCAATTCGATAATGATCAATATCACCCCCAGCAAGTATCGCCGGCTCTACGAGATTTATCCCAACCGCGCCGGCGTTGAAGCCGACACCCCAGAGCGGATTGACCAGATGCTCAAACTCCTGCGTTCCCTCGGCCGCGCGCCCACGGATATCGGCCTTTAACCGCCAAGTTCCATGCCTGGGTTGGTCACCCTTCTTTTTCGTTTGCATATTCCCCGGCAATAACGTAAATATTATCACGGCACAACACACGGGCCGGTAAGAGACCGATCCACGGAGACAGAATATGGCCGACGGCCAAAGGGCTAAGATCGCAAGCGTCCCGAATGCTCCGGAACGCGCCCCAACGCCCTGCGGGACAAGTCGCTTGAGCGGCCTGAACCACCCGGCGCTGCGGAAGCTTGATGAGCTGGCGCGCCAGTCAGCCGGTATAGGCCTGGCCGTGGTCTTCCCCCATGACCAGGGCTGGGAACAACTCTGGCTCGGCGGCGATGGACCTGGTTCATCCTACTGCCGGTTATTCCTGAGAAATGCGGAAGGCGCCAAACACTGCAAGATGTGCCACATCCTGATAGCCGTGGCCTCCTGCAGTCAAGGCCTCCGCGAGCAGCGTTGTCACACGGGCGTTTCGGTGCTTGTGGCGCCCATTCGGCAGGAGCGCGGCGAAGCAGCGGCGGTTTTGAGCAACTGCGTTTTTGCCTCTGGCGCGCGCGAGAGCGCCTGGAAGGAAACGCGCGCGCGCGGCAAACAACTGGGCCTTGACCTTAAGACCCTCCGCAAAGAATTCCTGGCGCTGCCGGAACCGACGGCCGAAAAAAAAGCGCTTGTCCACCTGACTCTGGAAGCCGCGGCCCAGATGGCCGGCTGCCTTGCCCGGCAGCGCCTGCTGGAACAGGAACTGAGTAGACTGCAAAGCCACGTTCAAGGCAGGGTTAGCGTTCCCTCAGCCGCCGAACGCGCTCTTACTACCGCCATAAAAATGACGCATAGCCGGAAATCCGCGGCTGAGCGGCCGAGCGCCTTAGCTACCGACCGCGCGGCGGGTGACAATCCAGCATTGCGCCGCGCCACGGCGCGCGGCAAGGACCAGCAAATTTCCGGCGGCAAGACGCCGCCGACGATTGTCAAAGTTGTCAAGGACCTGGTCAACCGCCGGCCGGACCTATCCTTTTCCGTAACCGAGATAGCCCATGCCGCCCGCCTCTCGCCCAACTATTTTTCAGCCTTATTTCGCCGGCATGCTAAAGAAAGATTCTCGGACTTTCTGGTCAACCGCCGGATCGCACTGGCCCAGGAGTATCTGCGCGACAATACCTTGAATATAAGCGAGGTGGCCTTTAAGGTGGGTTATGACGATCCGGGCTATTTTATCAGATGTTTCAAGCGCCGCGTGGGCCTTACACCCGGAACTTGGCGCAACCGCCTTTCGTAGATATGAGCAATAAATCATTCGAGCACCTGTTGAACGACGTGCGCCGCGCCATGGCCAACGACCTGCGCCAGACATCCCTGGCGCCGCTGGCTGAAGATTTGCGCGGGGTCTTAAGCGCCGGAAAAATGCTGCGCGGGAGGCTGATCCTGCACCTTGGCCCCGCCACCGGCCTGAGCGAGAGCACGCAGGTCCTGACCGCCGTGGCCGTCGAAATGATCCACGCCGCCAGCCTGCTGCACGACGATGTCATTGACGGCGCGGAACTGCGGCGCGGGGCGCCCACCTTCTGGATCACGCGCGGTATGTCGGGCGCCATTCTCCTGGGCGACTTGCTGGTCTGCCGCACTTTCCGCCTGCTCAATGCCGGTTGTCCCCAGCTGGTCAGCCCCTTGCTGCGCTTCATGGAGGAAATGTGCGACGCCGAAACCGAGCAGGAGTTGTTGCTGCGTAACTCCGCGCCGGACTGGCAAAAATGCGTAAGCCTCGCCCGGCGCAAGACCGGCTCGCTCTTTGCCTTCGCCGGCTATGCTTGCGGTCAGAACGATCCCGATCTTTGCGCCGCGCTTCAGGAAGCCGGCTATGCGATCGGCACCGCCTATCAGTTGGCGGATGATATTCTGGACGCCGCCGGCAACCAGGACGTGGTTAATAAAACCCTGGGCACCGACGCCTTGAACGGAAAATTGACGGCGACCCTCGCCTGGGCCTGCCCGAGCTCGGCCAGGGAAACGCGGCCGGAGAGCCTGAGCGGCTATGTCCGCGACCTGTGCGCGACGGCCGGCCAAACGCTGCGGCCGTGGCCGGCGGTCCAGGAAGCCTGGAATACATACATGGAGCAAGACATGGCTCCGGTGATAATGACCATGACCGATCTGCTCCCGGCCGCCGAGGCGGGAACCACGCGCGGCCACGCCAAGAGCGTGGCAAGCGCGTTTATCCCGCGTCATGCGGGATGGCAAGCCACGGACTCGTCCCGCGCTTCGCGGGAAGGCACGGATAGC
>JACPGN010000025.1 GCA_016182435.1 Lentisphaerota bacterium
TCATGCCTTTTTTTCATGCCTTTTTTTCATGCCTTTTTTTCATGCCTTTTTTTCATGCCTTTTTTTCATGCCCCACTGCAGTTTACACCTGAATTTTGCGCCACAAAAGCGCAAAATTCACTTTTCGACCGCAACCAGGGCGGTCCGCGGTCGAAAAGCCGAGTCGCTCGGGGTGAAACCCCGATTGACCCCGTGGGGACGGGGTCAGATCGGCCCTCCTGGTGGATTTTGCGCGCATCGTACGCAAAATCCAGGTTACATCTGCCGGATAATTTTTTCTTCGGCGCGGCGCAGGCACCCGGCAAGAGCTGCGGCCGAAGGCGCTTCGCGGAGCTCTCCAAGGATATGCTTCTCTTTGCAGATCAGGCACAGCCGCGCCAGGGTGTGCAGATGCAGGCGGTCGTCCCGGCAGCAAATGAGGAAAAACAGGTCGGTCCGCTTCCCGTCCGGCGCGCCAAAGGGCACGGGCCGGATGGCCCGGCCGATACAAATGAAGGAATCCACCAGCAGGTGCGGATCCTGGTGGCGCGGATGCAGGAGCGCAATGCCGTCGCTCAGCGCTGTCGGGCAGAGGCGTTCCCGTTCTTCCAGGCTTTGCAGCAAATCACGCGAATCGCCCACCAGGCCGGTGCGGTCGGCCAGCGCGACCATAGCGCGCAGCACGGAGGGCTTGGTCTTGGAAGTCAGCGCCGGTTCAATGGCCTCAAGGCCGATGAGCTCAGCGACGATAAGCGCGTGTTTGGATATATTCCACGTTCGGGCTGTGGTCTGCTTATGATAACTGGCAAGCTGTTTGTGGGGAAGCCCCAGGATGCGTTGCGAGGCCCAGGCATCAATATCCTTTTTACGGAACACCAGGCGCGGACCACGCTGCTCCACTGGAATTTCCTGGCGCCGGACGAGGGTTTCCATATCGGCGCGCGCCAGGTGCAGGTAGCCAGCCGCTTCATTCAAGCTGAAGGTGCGATAGGGCATCCTGAATCCGCGCGGATAATGGTAGATGGTTAATGGATGATGGATCAATCAGGTTGCATCAACCATGAACCATTTCCCATTAACCATTCTCGATCTGCGCGCTTACGCGCAGATCGGGGGCATTAGCGGCCATGCTCAGCCGGAGCGCGGTGCGCGCCAGGGGCAGACGGCGGCGCATTGGTGCCGAAGCCTTTACGCGAGCCCATGGGCATTTCCGGGGTGATGGCCTCGTACTTCTTCTTGAGCGCGGTCAGCTCCTCATCCTCGGCCAGCAGTTGGTCAATCTTCTTCTGCAGCTCCCGCAGTTGGGATTGGAGTTCCTTGATCTTGGCGTTCTCCTCATAGAGCTTGGTCTGGCGGGCGATGACGCGCCGGTTAAGATCGTCATATTCCGAGCGGGCCTGCATGCTCTGCCGCACGAGGGCGGGGTCCATGGCCACGGGTTGAAACATCGGCTGCTTGCCGGCCAGGAAGGGCGGCGGCGGCACGGGCGCTGCGGCGGGTTCCACCGCGGCAGGGGTCTTTTCCGCCTGCGGCTTATCTTCGCCAAAGACCGGGCTTACCGTCAGTTGAACAACGCACAGCAACACCGCCCAGAAGAGTGCAGTCTTCACAAATGCCTCCTTGTTAATATGTTTCGCGCACAGAGCTATTTACCACACGTTGCGCCCTGAAGTTAAACGAAGCGCATACTTCAGGGCTGCGCATGGTAGCGGGGGCTGGATTTGAACCAGCGACCTTCAGGTTATGAGCCTGACGAGCTACCGGGCTGCTCCACCCCGCAGTCAGAATTGGGTATAAACATAACAGGCTGCCCATTAAATGCAAGCTATTGTTACTAAATAACAATATTGACAATTTCGCTACGTGGTGCGAAGGTTAAAAACTCAAAAGCGCATTTTTTCTATTACGCTTATCTTTCGCAGGGATGAAGCTTCAAGCAGACGACATGGGGCGGCCAAAGGTATGGAGCGGACCAGCCAACGGCTGGGAACCAGCGACCTTCAGGTTATGAGCCTGACGAGCTACCGGGCTGCTCCACCCCGCAGTCAGAATTAGGTATAAACATAACAGGCCGCCCATTAAATGCAAGCTATTGTTACTAAATAACAATATTGACAATTTCGCTGCGTGGTGCGAAGGTTAAAAACTCAAAAGCGCATTTTTTCTATTGCGCTTATCTTTCTCAGGGATGAAGCTTCAAGCAGACGACATTGGGCGGCCTCGGCATGGATGAGCAAAATAAATCTGGTGAGCCGCCGGCAGAATCAGCGGGAGCAGCGGCAAGCGCTAAAAGTTTCCTGCGCTGGGGTCTGATCCTGCCGGCCCTCGGCGCGGTGGGCGCGGGGATAGTCATCGCCGTCCTGGTCCTCCAGGTTACGGAATATCGCTTCTATAAAGCGCCGGAGAACGTCTGGCCCGGCGCCAAGGCCACGGTGAGCGCGCCTGTACCGCAACCCATATCGTTAACCCCGCTAACATCGGCTGCTGCCCCGGCCATTATGGAAACGGCAATTACACCTTCGGCAACCGCGGTAGCCGGCCTGCCTGGGTCCGCAACAACGGCAATATCCGGGATTACAACCGCTACGGGTGCGCTCTCAGAGAGCGTTTCTACAGTCGCGCTGGAGGCTGCGGCATCTACTGCCGCCCCAGCGGCAACGCCAACGCCGATCTCCGATCAGGCAACAGTTTCGCCTGGGCTAGTTACGGAGGCAACCAACGTCCCGCTCGCAGCCGCGCCATTCACCGGGCAAGCGGAATCGGCCGCGGCAACTATTCCGTCAAATGGCTCAACACCATTGAAAGTTGACGAACTCTCGCCATCCGTTGCCACTAACGAGGTTGCCGTGCCGGTCAGTGGATTTTAGCCACCGGCTGAGCGCTTTCCCGCAGGCGTATGGGCGGACTTTCTTAACTTCGCCCATGTCCGCCTGACCGCGCCGGTAGACTCATTTTGCCTGTCGGTGGATGGCTAAACTGGTCTATCACACTTTATAAAGTGTGATATGACGCCAATTGACCACCACACTTTCCAAAGTGTGGTTAACCGCAATGTGACCACCGGCTAAGTCGTATTCTGTACAGAATAAACTTCCACCGTCTGTCGTTCCTGTAAGTTGTCAGTGATCCTGTTCCAATTATTATCTTTGCACGCGGCCGGAGCCTTCACCGCCGGAAAGTTTTTCCGCCTCGTCCGCAGTAACGCGATTAAAGTCGCCGGGGATGGTGTGCTTGAGGCAACTGGCGGCTACGGCGAAATTCAGGGCCGCTTCGGGCCCCTTGCCGCTGAGAAGCCCGTAAATCAGTCCGGCGGCAAACGCATCGCCGCCGCCCACGCGATCCACAATGTCGGTAATTTCATATTTACGGCTGATCAGGAACTGCGCTCGATCGTTCAGGCAGGCGGACCAGCCGTTGCTGTCGGCGCTGCGGCTTTCGCGCAGGGTAATGGCGATCATTTTCAGGTTGGGAAATGCCTTGAGCACCTTTTCGGTCAGCTCCCGGTATTGCGCCGGGTCGAGCCGGCCCTGC